>JAMLGI010000014.1 GCA_023958085.1 Solirubrobacterales bacterium
TGTGGGGGGTCGCCTTGGATATTGGCGTTCGCTGCGCTCACCAGTATCTCCAAGTCGACCCCCGACACCCTGGGGAACTCCCAGGAGGATCGGTGATGTTGCGGGGCACCGCGGGTCCGTTCGGAGACAGGCGTTCGCTGCGCTCACCGGTATCTCCAGGTCGACCCTCGACGCCCGACCCCCTGAGCCCGCCAGCATTGCGACAAACCTGCCGTCGATTCTCGGCAGCCGGTTGTCGCGACAGATTCCAGGCTTGACAAATAGGCATAATCTGTCAAGCTAGCGGACATGACAACCACTGTTGACAAGGCTGGCGGGTTCGGTGACGAGCTCGAGGCGGATCACCACCATCACCATCACGATCACGAGGATGTCGATCTCGGTCCGACCTCCTGGCGGGACGGCAAGCGGTACGCCTGGCTGCTCGGAATCTTCGTGCCGCTCACCCCGTTCGTCGGATGGGGTCTGGTTGAGTTGACCGGATTTGGTGGTTTCTGGTTCCTCACCCCGTTCGTGGTCTTCGTGATCTTCCCGCTGCTCGATGTGACGATCGGGCTCGATCCGACCAACCCGCCCGACAGCGTGCTCATGTGGCTGGAGCAGGACCGCTACTACCGCTGGATCACCTTCCTCTTCATCCCGATCCAGTACCTGGGGCTGATCTTCGCCTGCTGGCAGTGGGCGTACGGCGGTCTCGCCGTCTGGGAATCGATCGGACTGATGTTGACCATCGGGGTGGTCGGCGGGATCGCGATCAACACCGCCCACGAGCTCGGCCACAAGCGGGCGAAGGCCGAACGCTGGCTCAGCCGGATCGCTCTCGCCCAGACCGGCTACGGGCACTTCTTCATCGAGCACAACCGCGGCCACCACGTTCGGGTCGCGACCCCCGAGGATCCGGCCAGCTCCCGGATGGGGGAGAGCTTCTGGTTCTTCCTGCCGCGCACCATTTACGGCAGCCTGCGATCCGCCTGGGGAATCGAGGCCGCCCGACTGGACCGGCTGGAGGCCTCCCACTTCGGGCCCCGCAACGACATCCTCACCGCCTGGGTGATGACCGTGCTGCTGTTCGCCGGCCTGACTGCCGTCTTCGGCTGGGTGGTGCTGCCGTACCTGGTCGGTCAGGCCGTGGTCGGTTTCTGCCTGCTGGAGGTGGTCAACTATCTGGAGCATTACGGCCTGCTCCGCCAGCGACTCGAAAACGGGCGCTACGAACGCTGCCGGGCCGAGCACAGCTGGAACAACAACAACGTCGCCTCGAACGTGCTGCTCTTCCATCTGCAGCGCCACAGCGACCATCACGCCCATCCGACCCGCCGCTACCAGGCCCTGCAGCACAAGGGCGAGGCGCCACAGCTGCCGACCGGGTACGCCGGAATGATCGTGCTGGCCTGGTTCCCGCCGCTCTGGCGCCGGGTGATGGATCCCCGCCTGCTGGCCCACTACGATGGCGACGTGACCCGGGCCAACCTCGATCCCCGTCGCCGCGACCGGCTGATCGCCCGTTACGGAGGTGACGGGTGAGTCGCTGGCGCTGCCCGGAATGCGGCTACCTCTTCGACGAGGCATCCGGTGACCCCCGCGAGGGTTTTCCGGCAGGAACCGCGTGGAGCGAGGTGCCGGACGACTGGCCCTGCCCCGACTGCGGGGTCCGCGACAAGGTCGATTTCGAACCGGCCGACTGAACCGCACGGGACCAGCCGATGACGACCACCCCGCCCAGAAGCACCTACCAGGAGGCAACCCGGGAACTGCTGCGGGAGACCACCTTCCGGGCGGCCCGGACCCTGCTGGAAGGGCAGGCCTGGTCGAAGATCTCGATGGCCGAGATCGCCGCCGAGGCGGGGGTCAGCCGCCAGACGATCTACAACGAGTTCGGTAACCGGGAGCAGTTCGGCCAGGACCTGGTCCGTCACGAGGCGGAGCGCTTCTTCGCCGATGTCGAGCAGGCGATGCGAGCCAACTTCAACGACCCGGAGGCCGCCATCGTCGCCGCCCTCGAACAGTTCCTCACCGCGGCCACCGACGACCCTCTGGTCCGGGCCCTGCTCAGCGACGAGGGGGAGGGAGGGCTGCTTCCGTTCGTGACCACCCGCGGTCTGCCACTGGTCGCCTGGGCCGGGGCGCGAATCGCCGAGGTGGTTGCCGAAGGCTGGCCTCGGATCCCCCGGCGAGACGCCTCTCTGCTGGCCGAAACCCTGGTCCGGCTTGCGATCAGCTACGTGACCACCCCGGCCGGGACGCCGCGGGAAACCGCAACCGCCGCCGGACACCTGCTCGCCCCCTTCGCGGAACGGGCACTGATCCGGTAGCGGCCCGTTACCCGCTGATTCTCTTGACGGCGGTTTCGACGGGGCCGGGAAACTCAGGAGCCGCGGAGGGAGCCCCGGGCGACCGGGAAGTTGAAGTAGGTGTCCGGGAAGGGCTCGTTCCTGAGGGTGTAGTGCCACCACTCCTCCGGCAGGTTCCGGAATCCGTTCCGGTTCATGACCCGTTTCAGCAGAAGCCGGTTCCGTTTCGCCCGTCCCCTGATATTCGGGTTCAGGGTGTGCGATCGCCGGTCGAAGCAGTCGAAGCCGGTGCCCATCTCGATCGAGTTGTCGCGGAAACGCAGCCCGCGCGGCGCGGTGCACGAAACCAGTCGCATACCCGGTCGGAACCGCTGCTGCCGGCCGGCCGGGCGCGGGACGATGGTCAGGTCAACGGTGCTGCCCCGTGAGTGTCCGGACTTGGCGGCGATGTAACCGTCCGCGAAAAGCCTTCCCTTGGGGACCCGGGGGTAGAACTCCCGCTTCATCAGGTTGTCGGCCCGGTCCCGGGCCCACCGCACGAAATCGTCGACTGCCCGCTGAGGCCGGTAACAGTCGTAGATCTTGAGTTGGAGGCGGTGGCGCCTCAGCGTCCGCTGGACCGGCACGAGCGCCCGGGCCGCCTGGCGGGTCAGGAGACAGATCGGTTCCCGGTAGCCCCGGATCGGTCGGCCCACGAAGTTGTGCCTGCCGGTGTATCGCATCTCCTCGATGATTCCCGGCAGGTGGTCTCGCAGGGCCGAGAATCCGCCGGCCCCGGTCTGCCTGGCGGACGCGCCGTTGCCGTCCCGGGCGGAGGTGGCACCGGTTGAGGCCGGGGCCAGGGCGGGGAGCACCCCGAGAGCGCAGAGCAGCAGGACAGTCCTCCATGAACCCATGGACCCGATCCTAGTGGGACTGGCCAGGGGAACAGGGCTGTACAGGTGTACATGTACACTTGTACATATGAGCGGTCAGACCACCGGCAGTCCCCGTGATCCCGAGGCCCGTCGGCGGGCTATCGTCGAGGCCGCTACCGAGCTGATCCTCGACTCCGGCGTGAACGATCTGACTCACCGCCGGGTGGCGGCCCGGGCCGGGGTGCCCCTCGGCTCGACCACCTACTACTTCGGCTCCCTCGATGAGCTGAAGGAGGCGGCCCTGGAGCTGCTGGCGGTCCGGATCGATCTCGAACTCGAGGCGGTCTCGGCCGGGCTGGCGGACTCGACCGACATCCCGGCAAGCCTCGCCCGGATGCTCCACCACTACCTCGCGGACCGGGAGCGGATGCAGGCAGAGACCGCGTTCTATGTGGCCGGTACCCAGAATCCTGAGCTGAGGCCGCTGGCCACCCGTTGGTTCAACGGGCTGGTCGGGATCCTGTCCGGCCATACCGACCCGGCAACCGCCCGGGCCGTCGGGCTTTTCACGGACGGGCTCACCTTCCATGCCTCACTGGCCGGTCCGGCTCTGGACGAGCGGGAAACCGCGGAGGCCCTGACCCACCTGCTCGAGCGGTCCGATGCTTGACCTGCCGTCCGCTCCGGTAGCCGGCGAAATGAGCTCGCGCCAGCGCTGGGCTGCCCTGGTCATGCTGGCCGGCAGCCTGCTGATCGTGGTCATGGACATGACCATCCTGATCATGGCCCTGCCGGCCCTGGTCGAGGACCTCGGACCGTCCGCGACCGAGCAGCTCTGGATCATCGACATCTACTCGCTGATCCTGGCCGGCCTGCTGATCCCGATGAGTGCCCTGGCCGACCGTCGGGGACGCAAACTGATCCTCTTGATCGGGTTCACCCTGTTCGGCCTGGTCTCGGCCCTGGTGCTGCTGGCCGACAGCCCCGGTTTCGTGATCGCCCTGCGGGCGCTGCTCGGGGCGGCCGGAGCGATGATCATGCCGACCACCCTCTCGATGATCCGCACCATCTTCCCCGACCCGAAGGAGCGGGCCACCGCCCTGGCGGTCTGGTCGGTGGTCTCGGCGCTCGGGGCGGTGATCGGACCGGTGGTTGGCGGGGCGCTGCTCGAGCATTTCTCCTGGCATGCGGCCTTTCTGGTCAACGTGCCGGTGGTGGTGGTCGCGGTGATCGCCGGGCTGATCCTCCTGCCCGAATCGAAAGATCCGAACCCGCCTCGCTGGGACTTTGTCGCCACCGCGCTCTCGGTGGTCGGGATGTCCGGGCTGATCTGGGGGATCAAGCGTTTTCCCGAGGCCGGCTGGGGCGACCCGGTCGGCTGGCTCGCGCTGCTGGCCTCGGCCGGGTTGATGATCTGGTTCGTGCTGCGCTGCCTCGGACGGCCGGATCCGTTGCTGGACGTGCGGCTCTTCAAGAGCAGCCCGTTCACGGCCGGGACTCTGGCCGCGTTGATGTCCATGTTCGGGATGGCGGCGGTGCTTTTCCTGGTCGCCCAGTGGCTCCAGGTGGTGGCGGGCTACTCACCGCTCAAAGCCGGCTTCGCGTTGACCCCGATGGCCCTCGGGGCGATCGCCTTCGCTCCGTTCGCCCCGGCCCTGGCGATCCGGATCGGCGCCCGGACGGTGCTGGCCGGCGGGCTCGCCGTGGCCGGCGGTGGCTTCCTGTTGCTGGCGGTGTTCGGCAGTCCGCTCACCTACCTCGAGATTGTTCCCTCCCTGGTTCTGCTCGGGGCGGGCACCGGTTCGCTGGCGGTCGGCTCGGCGATCATCATGGGCAGCACCCCTCCGGAACGGGCGGGCAACGCGGCCGCGATCGAGGAGTCGATGTACGACCTCGGCAACGTGCTCGGGATCGCCGTGCTCGGCAGTCTCGCCGCGGGCCTCTTCCGCGCCCATCTCGAGATCGGATCGTTCGCGGGGCAGGGAGTCACCGGCTCGCTGGCGGGGAGGGCGGACGAGTCGGTGGTCGAGGCACTGATGGTGGCCGCGAAGGTTGGCTCACCCGGACTGGCCGACCGGGCTGTCGCGGCGTTCACCGAGTCCCTGATCCAGACCTCGGTCGCCGGTGGCCTGGTCATGGTCGCCACCGCGATCGTCGTGTTCCTCCTGATCCCGAGAACCTTCGACCTGGTCAGGCCGGGGGCGAGCGAGTAGTTCGTGGGCTCCTTCCCGATCAGGGGCCGGAACTTGCGAATCCGGGACCTGCCTTTACGGGTCCGTCCGGTTGTTATACGGTCCCGTTACCGCCGGAGAGGGAGCTTCGGGTGTTCACCGAAAACCCACCGAGAGCTCGGGCATGCATTCAGGATCCTTCCTCGTCTTCAGGCACCCGACCAGACTGGCACTGCTGGTCCTGGTCGCAGCCGTCTGCCTTTTCGCAGGTACGGTTGGCAAGGCGTCCGCCGGCAACACGGTCGCACCCGCCGATCAGGCTTCGCTGCAGAGCTCCCCGGTTGATTTTCGGGGCAGCGCCAGCCTTGACTTCCTGACTTACGCGCCGGGCGTTTCCCTGGAGCTGTTCCGCTACGAGGAGCAGGTGCAGGGCTGTTTCGATCAGCCCGGTGACCCCTGTTACGACCCCTTCGGGCTTCCCCTGACCGGTGTCATGCATCCGGCCGGCACCGCCTCGGGCGGTCTCGGCCTGAGCGGCGACTGGAACATTCCGGTCGGTTCGCTGGAGAACCGTTCGGTGGATTTCAGTCCGGCCCCGGACGGCACGCCACTCGAGGACGGCAGGTATCACCTCCGGGTCACTCAGGCAAACCATTCCGCGGGTGGTTCCGACGCGGTCTGGGAAACGGACTTCTGGGTTGACAGCAAGGCCCCGGACACGGTCCTCCAGTCACAGGTTCCTGCCGACCAGTACACGCCCGGACCGAGGAGCTTCAAGTACTACGCGCTGCGGAACGGGTACAGCCACGGCCAGAGCCGGGTTGACGCCGGTTCGCCAACCGATCTCGAGTGTCGCGTGGACGGTGGCGGATGGCACGGTCTCAACACCACGCCGTCCGACCCGCCGGAGGAGTTCAACTGCCATGGCGTCGCCACGCTCGACCCCGATCTGGTCGGACGATACGCCGAGTACACGGTCAACGCCGCCGACGAGGGCTGGCACAGCTTCGAGGCGAGGGCCCGGGACGCCGCCGGCAACGTCGATCCGACTCCGCTCCGGGTCGATTGGCTGATCGACCGGACCGCACCGGAGATCACCATCAACGAGCCCTCGATGCGTGAACGCTACGTGCTCGGCCAGCACGTCCCTTCGAACTTCAGTTGTGATGACCCGCCGGCCGGGAGCCCGCCCGGGGCGTCCGGGATCAGGAGGTGTCAGGGTCCGGCGACGGTCGACACCTCCCGGCTCGGCAACTTCACCTTCACGGTGAACGCGGAGGACCGGGCCGGAAACACCTCCTCGAAGACCCACAGCTACGCGGTCGATCCGCCCCGCTATCCCGATCTGGTCGGCGGCGGCAGCCCGATCGCCTACTACCGGCTCGGTGACCCGCTCGGGGCAACCGCGATGACCGACTCCTCCGGCAGTCACCGTGACGGCGAGTACATGAACGGGATCGCGCTGGAGCGACCGTCCGCCCCGAACTGCGAGCGACGTCCGCATCAGCCTCACACCTGTGACCTGACCGCCGATCCGGAGAACTCTTCGGCCTTCTTCCCGGCCCGTGACGGGTACGGCTTCACCAACAGCATCGTCGCCCCGCAGACCGGCTACACGCTGGAGGCGTGGATCAACCGGGCCGATTCAGGCGCCGGTTCGATCGTCGGCCAGGGCGGGGCCGGGCAGCTCTTCGTCAACGCCGACGGGAAACTGGCTCTGCGTCAGACCCAGGACACGGTGACCTCGTCCGGACCGGTGCTCACCCCCGGCCAGTGGTTCCACGTCGCCGCGACCTGGAACGGTTCGGTCGCACGGCTCTACGTGAACGGCAGTCAGGTCGGCAGTTCGAGCTCGGCCAACAAGGCACCGTCCGGTTCGGCCACCCTCTACGTCGGCTACGGCGATCAGGCCCCCTGGTTCCACGGCCGGCTCGACGAGGTCGCCTACTTCGGCAAGGCCCTGTCCGGCGGCACCTTCGCGACCCGGTACGCGGTCGGCACCGCCCACGATGTGTCCGGCCCGGTCAACGGCCCGCCGATCCAGCGGCCCGATGTCCACATCCTCACCCCGCCGGACGGGGCACTCTACGCGCCGACCAAGACCCCGGCCCTCGACTTCAGCTGCTCCGATCTCGACGGCAACGCGACCGTGGCCGACTGTGACGCCACCGTGGACGGCAGCCCGGCCGCCAACGGTTCCGGGCTGCCGGATGCCCCCGGTGCCCACACCGTTTCGGTCACCGCGGTCGACGACAGCGGGCTGGCCCGCACCCACGCCAGCACTTACTACGTCCGTTCCTTCCAGGACATCTACAACGCCGACGATCCGATCGTCTACTACCGCCTCGGTGATCCGGTCGGTGCCGGGACGATGGCCGACTCCTCCGGCAACCACCGGAACGGAACCTTCAGGAACGCCCAGGACTCCGGTCCGGCCGGGATCTCCGGTGACGGAGACCGGGCCCGCCGCTTCCTCGGCTCGGGCGGCTACGGCTTCGCCAACAACATCACCGCCCCGACCACCCAGGGTTCGATGGAAGCGTGGGTCAACCCGGACGACAGCCGCGACCAGTCGGTGATCGGTCACGGCGATGCCGGTGAGATCTACATCGAGAACGGGGTCTTCAAGTTCCGTCACATGGGCACCACGGTTGCCGCCGATCTCGGACCGGTGCCGGGTCGCTTCACCCAGGTGGCCGCGGTCTGGGACGGGGTGACGATCGCGATCTACGTCGACGGTGAACTCCACGGCCAGACCGAGGCGACCAGGCGACCCTCTTCTTCCTCAACCCTCTACGTCGGGTTCGGCGAGATCAAGCCCTGGTTCAAGGGTTCGCTCGACGAGGTCGCCTACTACGGCACCGCCCTCACGTCTGCCCGGGTGCTGGAACACTTCCTCGCCGACCCGCCGGCCGCCGACGAAATCGAAGCCGAAGAGCCACGGCCGACCGGACCCGTCGGCAACGGCAACGATCCGGTTTCCGGTGAAGAACCCCCGTCCCCGGACGGGCAGCCGGGTAACAACGGGGTCCGGCCGATCGGCGCCCCGGCAGAGAACGGCAGGGCTGCCCGCAAGGCGAAGGCGAAGATGCGGGCCAAGGCCCGGGCCCGGGCGAACTGCCGCAAGCTCGGCAAGGCAAAGAAACGCCGAGCCTGCCTGCGCCGCGTAAACCGACGCTAGGAGCAGGTACTGGAACTCCCAGTGACGGTGCGGTTGGGGAACCCCACCAGCCGTCGAGCACCCCCACGCTCCCGCCCCAGGCCCTGGCCGGCAGCCGATTCAGCCCCGGTCCGGAGACCCCTCACAAAGCATTGAGGGGAGGGCTGTCAACCGTATGGCCAAGAAGTCTCCCCTCGATCGCGGGCGGCCGTCAATCACGGAGCTGTGGAGGCGGGTGGCGTGGCGGATCCCGGCGGATCTCCCGATCCCGCCCTCCAGGTTGGTGGGGCCCGCAGGTATCCGTCTAGGCACTGGTTGGCCCCACCATTGGTAGCGGGCCGCCTTTGAGCACGGAGCTGTGTAGGCGGGCCGGGTGGGGATGCCGGCGGAACTCCCGGTGAGAGACAGTTGCCGAGCAACTGTTTCGATAGCCGGCGCACTTAACACGGAGCTGCGGTCGGGTGGGGTGTGGGGGTTCCTCGCGGAACTCCCGGTGAAAATGAGGTTGCGGCCGCAACCTCATTGATAGCTGGCCGCCTTTCGTGAACCGAAGCTGTTGAGGGGTGGGCCGTGGGGATCCTGACGGAACTCCCGGTGAGACTTGGATTGCGATAGCAATCCAAGTGATAGCCGGCCGTCAGGATCCCCACGGCCCACACCCAACCACAAGCGAAGTGCCCCCTCTGGGACTCGAACCCAGGACTCACAGGTTAAAAGCCTGCAGCTCTGACCAGCTGAGCTAAGGGGGCCCGGCCATTTTCGCATCGTTTGATCGGTCGGGGGGTTCCCGGTAGGGTCAGATCAGGACCGGCCACCGGACGGTCACTCCATCAACCGGATTTCCTGCCAGGAGGAACATGACCAACAGATCTGCCGCACGGATGAGCGCGGTCCTCGCCTTCGTGGTCGCCTTCGCGCTTGTCGGGCTCCTCCTGATCGGCGGGGCGAAACCCGCGGCCGCCGGGACGATCGTTGCGGACTCCGGTTTCCGGGCCAAGCCCGACGGGTTCGCCTTTCCCAACTACGGATACGTCCGGGGCCGGGTCAATCTGGACTCCGGTGAGGTGCAGCGTATTTTTGGCCGGGCGGCCTGCCTCACTGGCAGGGGCGCGAAGTGTGTGCTCAACCCCGGCGTCCGGGCCTGGATGAGGCAGGTGAACCAGGGCTTGTCCGGCGGGCACTGTTACGGGTTCACCACCCTCGCCCAGATGATCCACAAGGGCCAGCTGCCACAGTTCGGGTACAACTCGATTTTCGCGTTCGGGGGTGGGCCGGATCCGTTCAACCTTCGGATCAGGAACAGCCAGCGGCTTCAGCGGTCGATCGCCCGCGCGTACACCTACCAGATGCTTCCCTCGGTGACCAAGGGAGTGGTTGAGGGCGCCCCGAAGCGGATAGTCAACGCGCTGATCAAGAATCTCGGTGCCAATACGTCGCAGTCGTGGAACCTGGTCATCTTCAAGTGGGGGATGAACGGTGGCCACGGGATCACTCCATACGCGGTTGAGAAGACGGGTCCCGGCAAGTACGACATCCATGTGTACGACAACAACATGCCGGGCGAGAGTCGCCGGGTCCATGTCGACACGGTGAAGAACATCTGGACCTACTACGCAACCACCAAGCCCGGAATCCCGCAGGCCCGGTACGTCGGCAATGCCAGGTCACGAACCCTGATGCTCTACCCGAACCGTGAAGCTCTCGGGGTGCAGCCGTGCAACGTCTGTTACGGCCGCCGGGGGGCCGGGTCGAAGTACAACCAGGTTTCCATCTCCGGGGGCGCCAACCAGCACGCGAGGTTGCTGATCACCGATCCTCAGGGGCGCCAGACCGGTTTCCGGAACGGCAAGCTGATCAACCGGATCCCGGGAGCGAAGGTCCTGCCGCAGACCTCCGGAGGGTTCCAACTCAGCGCCGATGGTTCGACCGGGCTGATCGCCGACTCGCCGGAACCGATCTACCTGATTCCGAAGCGGCTCAGGATCAAGATCCGGGTGGACGGTCGCGCGATGAAGGTCCGTGATCGCGAGTCGCTGGGAGTGGTCGGCCCGACCTTCGATTCGACCATCGAGAACCTGAGGATGGGACCGGGAAAGGTCGCTTACGCGACCCTCTCCCCGAAAAAGCAGACTCTGACCATGACCGGGGCGGAGGGTGAATCCTCACCGCGAGTCTCCTTCGGTGCCCAGACCAGAAGAATCGCCTACCGGGTCAAGGCAAGCGCGATCAACGCACCGTCCCGTTCGACCCTGTTCTTCGCCAAGAAGCCCCGGTACCAGCTGCTGAGGATCGGGCGGAAAACAGGCGGGAACCAGGTCTGGCGGGTCGGGGTCGACCGGTTCGACTCGGGAGGGAAGGCCTCCTTCGGTCTGAAGTACCGGCTGCGGGGCCGCCAGGTGGCATTCCTCTACTACGGACCGCTAGCGGTCGGCAAGCGGGCCTACGTGGTGATCGCCTCGGCCAACGGCAACAAGATCCGTCTGCTGAAGCTCAAGAAGCTCAAGTCCGAGTAGCCGGAAGGATCCCAATCAATGGTGGGGCCCACAGGTGTCCATATGGATACCTGTGGGCCCCACCCCTGAGGTACGGGCTCCGGTGGGGCCAACCAGTGCCTACACGGATACCTGCGGGCCCCACCAACCTGGAGGGCGGGGCCGGGAGATCCTTCATTGCGGGCCGGGGGTCAGTGACGGAAGTGGCGGGTGCGGGTGAAGACCATTGCCGTCTCGGTCTCGTCACAGGCGGCGATCACCTCGGAGTCCCGCTTCGAGCCTCCGGGCTGGATCACCGCGGTCGCTCCGGCCTCGATCGCCGCGGCGGGGCCATCGGCGAAGGGGAAGAAGGCGTCGGATGCCATCGCGCAACCGGCCAGCAGGTCGTCGGCGTCGTCGCCATGAGCGTCCCGGCACTTCTCGATCGCCAGTCGTGACGAATCCACCCGGCTCATCTGGCCAGCCCCGATCCCGAGCGTGACCCCGTCCCGGGCCAGCACGATCGCGTTGGAACGAACGTGCCGGCAGACGGTCCAGGCGAACAGCAGGTCCTCCCACTCGCGCTCGTTCGGCTTGCGGTTGGTGACCGTCTCCATCAGCTCCCGCTTCTCGACCTCACCGTCCCGGTCCTGGGCGAGGATCCCGCCACGGACCCGCTTGTAGTCCTTCTCGTTCGGGTCGGAGATCGGAGGTGCCTGGTCGGTGAAGATCCGGATCGCCTCCTTGCGGGTGAGAATCTCAAGCGCCTCCTCGTCGTATCCGGGCGCGACCAGGACCTCAACAAAGTTCTTGCTGAGCGCTTCCGCGAGCGGCACGTCAACTCGCTGGTTCACGGCGATCACGCCACCGTAGGCCGAGACCGGGTCGCAGTCCCGGGCCCGTTCGTAGGCGTCCAGTCCGGAGTCACCGAGCGCGACCCCGCAGGGATTGTTGTGCTTGACGATCACGCAGGCGGGACCCTCGAGATCGGCGAGCAGCTTGCGGCAGGCGTCGAGGTCGAGCACGTTGTTGAAGGAGAGCGCCTTGCCGTGATGCTTCGACATCCCCGTCAGGACGTGGCTGTCGAGCCCGACCTGGGAGTAGAGCGCCGCCCGCTGATGCGGATTCTCCCCGTAGGAGAGATCGAGCTGCTTCTCGAAGGCCAGCACCCGGTGTTCGGGGAAGGTCTCGTAGGACTCGGAGAACCAGGCCGAGATCGCGGCGTCGTAGCGGGCGGTCTGGGCGAAAGCCTCGTTGGCCAGCCAGTGCCGGGTCGAAGCTGAAACCTCACCGCCGGTCTCCCGCAGCTCCTCGATCACCGCGTCGTAGCTTTCCGGCTTGACCACCACCGCCACGTCCTCGTGGTTCTTGGCGGCGGCCCGGATCATGGTCGGTCCGCCGATGTCGATGTTCTCGATTGCTTCGAGCGAACTCACGTTGTCGCGGGCGATCGTCTGCTCGAACGGGTAGAGGTTCACGCAGATCAGATCGATCGGCGGAATTGACTCGGCATCCAGCACCTCGACGTGGGCGGGGTCGGAGCGACGCGCGAGGATCGCGGCGTAGATCCTCGGGTGGAGGGTCTTCACCCGGCCGTCCATGATCTCGGGCTGTCCGGTGAACTCGGACACATCGATCACTGCGAGTCCGGCGTCCCGCAAGGCATTTGCGGTACCTCCGGTGGAGAGGATCTCGACCCCCTGCGCGGCCAGTTCCCGGGCGAACTCGACCACACCGGTCTTGTCGGAAACCGAGACCAGGGCCCGCCTGATCTTCACCGGTCCGTTGGTCGGATCCATGTTGTCCATTCTCAGCCTTGCTTTCCGGGGGTGGGTGGGGATGACTGGTCGTCGGGGGGAAGGTCGATCAAGACCCGCCCGGGGTTGTCGTCAGCGATCCTAATCCGGCCCTGCGCGATCATGCGGATCGCCTCGGGGAAGATCTCGTGCTCAACCCTGTGGATGGCTTCCTCGAGCAGCTCACGGGAGCCGTCCGCGGGGACTTCCACCGGCCGCTGCAGGATGATCGGGCCGGTGTCGGTTCCCTCGTCCACGAAGTGAACGGTCACCCCGGTGACTCGAACCCCGTGGGCGAGCGCCTGGCCGATCCCGTCGAGTCCGGGAAAGGACGGCAGCAGCGCCGGATGCACGTTGACGATGCGGCCCCGGAAGCGCTCGACGAATCCGGGTGAGACCAGTTGCATGTACCCGGCCAGCACCACCAGATCCGTATCCAGAGAGGTGATCCAGTCGGCCATCGCCGCGTCCCGGGCCGCACGATCCGGGTACTCGCTGCGGGGAAAGGTGGCGGTCGAAATACCTGCCCGGTCGGCCCGTTCCAGCGCAAGAGCGTCCGGTCTGTCGGAACCGACCCCGGCCACCGTGATCCCGTCCCGACCATGCAGCCGGTCGAGGATCGCCTGCAGGTTGGTCCCCGACCCGGAGGCCAGCACCACGATCCGGAACTCTCCCGTGGAATTCACGCGCCCATCTTCGCGGAAACGCCGGGGGCGAGTTTCCCCGGCCCGGGGCTTCAAGGATCGTGGGTCTCGGATTCAGCCGACACGCACAGAACGGAATGCGAGGCATGAAGATTTCCAGGGAGGAGGTCGAGGTCTTTCTGGACGGTCGCGCACCGACCGACTTTGATCCCGAAGGTCGGCTGCGCTTCACCGGCGAGATCCGGGGGATCCAGGTCAGGGTGGTCCAGGCGATTGACAGGAAGAACTACGTTGTTACCGTTCACGGAAGGAGAAGGTGATGCGAGCCGAATACGACAGCGAAGCCGACGCGCTCTCGATCGAGTTGATCGACGCCGAGCGATGGAACGGGGCGATCTGGATCGACGATGACTACTGCCACATTGCCACCGAAAATGGGGTGCCGGCGAACATCGAGCTGCTCTCGCCGAAGATCAATCTCGGTCTGCTCGACCGGGCTGCCCCCAGGGCGCAGGTGTCGTCCGACAAGTTGATCGCAGCGGCCCGCTGCGCGATCGAAGCCGCCGATCGCACCGTCTCGATCGATTTCTCCGAGATTCACTCACCGGGCAGTCAGACCGCAGCCTGACCGCGACACCGGGCGGGAGCCGTCCGGTCGGCTACCGATCGACCGGCAGGACGGCGATCCGTTCCAGATCGAACTTGCCGTCGGCCGAGTCGGGGTCGTCTCCGAGCGGATAGTTGCCGGTGAAGCAGGCGTCGCAGTGGACCGAGGCGGGGGTCCCGACCGCTTCGTATACGCCCTCCATCGAGAGGTAGGCCAGGGAGTCGGCGCCGATCTCGGCGGCGACCTCCTGCTCGCTCCGGTCGTGGGCGATCATCTCCAGCTTGTTCGGCATGTCCACCCCGTAGTGGCAGGGAAACCGGATCGGCGGAGCGGAGATCCGCAGGTGAATCTCGGCCGCCCCGGCCTCCCGCAGCATGCGGACCAGATGCCGGGTGGTGTTCCCGCGGACGATCGAGTCGTCGACCACCACCAGCCTCTTGCCGGCGACGATTTCGGGCAGCGGGTTGAACTTCATCCGCAGGCCGTGCTTGCGGAGTTCCTGTCCGGGCTGGATGAAGGTGCGGGCGACATAACGGTTCTTGATCAGTCCGTCGTCCTGCGGGATGCCGGAGGCCCTGGCGTAGCCCCGGGCGGCCGGGATGCCGGAGTCCGGCACCGGGATCACGAGATCGGCCTCGGCCGGCGCCTCACGCCAGAGGATCTCACCCATCTGCCCCCGGACCTCCTGCAGGCGCTTGCCTTCGAGTTTCGTGTCCGGCCGGGAGAAGTAGATGTGCTCGAAGACACACATCGCGGTGCGATCGGTCTCGATCACCTGGCGGGACTCGAGGCCGCGCTCGCTGAGCGAGATCATCTCGCCCGGATTTACCTCCCGGACCATCTCCGCCCCGATGATGTCGAAGGCGCAGCTTTCGGAGGCGAACACGTAACTGCCGTCGGCCAGCCGGCCGAGAGAAAGCGGTCGGATCCCGAGCGGATCACGGAAGGCGGCGACCGCGTGCTTGGTCATGACCACGGTCGAGTAGGCGCCCTTGAGTTGCGGCATCACGTTGGCGACCGCATCCTCCAGGTAGCGACCGTAGTCGCGCGAGATCAGGGCGGCGATGATCTCCGAGTCGGTGGTGCCGCGAAAGTTGAGCCCCTTGCGACGCAGCCGGTTGTAGAGCTCGACCGCATTTGTCAGGTTGCCGTTGTGGGCGAGCGCCAGTTCCCGGCCATCATCGCGCCAGACCGGCTGGGCGTTCTCCCAGGAGCCGCTGGAGCCGGTGGTCGAGTAGCGCACGTGGCCGATCGCCATGTCCCCGGTCAGGGCCCGGAGCTTGTCCTCGTCGAAGACCTGGGAGACCAGCCCGCCATCCCGCATGGTGGTGATGTGGCCACCCTCGCAGGTGGCGATCCCGGCCGACTCCTGGCCCCGATGCTGCAGCGCGTAGAGCGAGAAGTAGGCAAGTCGGGACACGTCGTGGCCCGGCGCGTAAACGCCGAAGACACCACATTCGTCACGAGGTCCGTCGCGGTCCGGGAAGTTCGGCTCGCTCAAGGTCTGGAAACCACCAAAGGAGAGTCGGTCACAGAGAGACGTAGGCGGTCCACCTACATCCGCAGGGTATCAGGGGGTAGAGGTCGCTTCCTGTCCGCGACGAAGCTCGGCGGCGAGCGTGACCGCATCGTACGGGCCGGTGTGTCGCATGCCGTTGACGAAAAAGGTCGGTGTGCCTCGCACCCCGGAGGCGTCGGCGGAAGCCGCATCGGTCTGGACATGGCCGGCGTGGACCCCGTTCTCAAGCTCGAAAGCGAACCGGTCGATATCCAGCTCAAGCTCGGCCGCGTATCCGATCAGATCCTCGATATCGAGGTCGCCCTGATGCTCGAACAGCAGGTCGTGCATCTCCCAGAAGCGCCCCTGGACCGCGGCTGCCTCGGAGGCCTCGGCGGCAAGCTCGGCCCGGGGGTGAACGTCGACCAGGGCGAGGTGGCGATGGACGTAACGGAGCTCGTCACCCATGATCTGACGTAGCTCCCGCACCATCCCGGTTGACCGGCCGCAGTAGAGGCACTCGAAGTCGGCGTACTCGACCAGGGTGTATGGGGCGTCCACCGGACCGCGGATGTGGTCCCTGATCGGATCAACCGGGAGCGACAGTTTGCGCGGCAGACTGGCGGTGACCTCCCCCCGGAGGACCGCGGCCAGCCGGAAGATGATCCAGGCGAGGAGCACCGCGATCACGGAGGCCAGCAGGATTCCGACGATCGCTTCGTCCTTGGTTTTCAGGTCGTTCCCGAAGGCAAGATTCGCGATCAAGAGGGAAACGGTGAAACCGATGCCGGAGAGGGCGGCGCCGCCAACGGTCTGGCCCCTGCCGATACCGCGGGGGAGGGCACCGATTCCGCTGCGGATCGAGGCGACCACGCCGGTGGTGATCCCGAGCGTCTTGCCGAGTACCAGCCCGGCCACGATGCCCCAGGTGAGGGTTGATCCGAGCGCGTCACCAAGCACCCCACCGCGCAGATCCACGCCGGCGTTGATCAGGGCGAACAGCGGCACGATCAGGAACCCGGTCACCGGGTGGAGCATGGTCTGGAGCCGCTCGTTCGGCGACATCGCCCGCTGCACACTTCGGCGGGCGTCCCGGGCGACTTCCGGCAGCGGCGACTGGCGAAACGCACGGACCCGGGTGGCGGCGGCGGTCACCTGCCAGCTCGGCGGCCGGTAGGCGGCAACCAGCAGACCGGCCAGCATGCCGGCGAGAGTGGCGTGAATTCCGGACTCCATGGCCGCGACCACCAGCACCAGCCCGAGGGCGAGATAGGAACCGTTCTGAGCCAGCCCGATCCGAGGCAGCAGGGGGATCACGGCCAGACAGCCGGCGCAGATCAGGATCGGCACCAGATTCAGAGCTTCCGAGTAGACAACGCCGATCACCGAGATCGCGACGATGTCATCAACGATGGCCAGGGTGAGCAGGAACACCCGCAACTGGGTCGGGAACTTCGGTCCGACCAGGGCCAGCGCTCCGAGCAGGAACGCGGTGTCGGTGGCGATCACGATCCCCCAGCCGTCGGTCGCCTGGGTCCCGCGGGTGAAGAGCAGGAAGATCAAGGCCGGAACGACCATTCCGCCGATGCCGCCGGCGACCGCGACCGCGACCTTCTTGCGGTCGGTCAGTTCACCCATCGAGAGTTCCCGCCGGACTTCGAGTCCGATCACGAAGAAGAACATCGCCATCAGCAGCTCGTCAACCCAGTCCTGGAGCGAGTGATCGATCGACCAGTCCCCGATCGAGAAGCTGATGTCGACCGCCCGAAGGTCGAAGTAGGAGCCTGAAACCGGGGAGTTCGCCCAGATGATCGCGATCACCGCCGCGGCGAGCAGCAGCCCGGCACTGCCCGCCTCGGTGGAAAGGAAGTTCCGCAGAGGCCGCGCAACCTGGGCAGCCAGATCACGTCGACTGCTGGTTGTGTCGAGGTCGGGGGTCACACCGGCAGGCACGGACGCTCAATTTACCGGGTGGTGGGGATCAGCCGGTGAAGCGTTTCCCGGAGTCGGGGTCGAATGTTCACGGTGAAGATCAGGCCCGCCATGCGAGCCCGATCCTCACCGTGCCAGCGGGGATCAGGGTCAGGACCGATGCTCGGCGGCCATCCGGAAGGCCGCCCCCAGCGACGCATTCGCCGGCGTGCGACGCCGTTCCAGCGCCAGAAGGATGTGGCGAGCGACCTCGTCGGGATGGCCGGTGACCTCTTGCCAGGTTTCTCTCCTGTGGCCACAGGGAGCGGAAGCTACCGAACCGCGGGGTTCCGGTCAGCAGTGGCCTGTGTAGTCCAACCGGATGGTCGAGCTGTGACCGTTGGGGTCTGGCCTCGGCCCGTAGTGAGCCCAGCCCTTAAGCCGGCATACACCCGGCTCGTCTCTTCTGACGTTCACCCGCGCCCGGCCGTAAATGACAAGAGACTCGTGGCTCTCGGTAACGATCCGCCGCCAGGAGGCCCGGCACCGGAACCGATAGCGCTTCTTTCGTTTGCAAGCGATCGAGCGCTTGAAGCCTTTTCTCCAGTAGGTCCAATTGGTCCGGAGGGCGGCCTTTAGCGTTTGCTTCGCGCTACGCAGCCTCAGGAACGAGGAAGCACGGGTCCTCTTGAAGTGCGGGAGCGGTCTCAGCGACGTGCCCACGCCTGGGTGACCACCTCGGTTGAAAGCCATGGGGTCGGTGTTGTTGAACCCGTACCCGTTGGTGGTGAGAGCCGACGATGAGAACACCAGCATGACTGCTGTGGTAGCTAGGGCGGCGGTCAGCTTCATGCGTGGTCCTGGCGTAGGGACATCGAGGCTCTCAGCGGAAGAAGTTAGCACAGGCCATTGTTGAGTTTTCGGGCGATCTCGGCGGAGCTTCATCATGATCGTCCAATCGTTGGCAGATGGGGAATCACCCTGGCAAGCCGCGAGAGTGTCCCTCCGCCCATGAGCTTCCCGGCTAGGCTCGACGGTGCCGCCAGCGGGCGGCGTCGAGGTCAGTGGGTGAGGCCGGGTTGGTCCGACTCGATCCGGGCCGCGAGGGAGTCGTGGGCGGCGCGGGCCTCGTCGACCAAGATCCGGACGCTCAGGTCATCCGCGGTGATCTCGATCAGACCCCCTCCGACCCGGCCGATCAGCTCCACCGGCACTCCTCGGCCACCGAGCTGCTCGAGCTCGGCCGGGCTGCCGGCGAGGATGAATCCACCCGGTCCCTCGCCAAAAAGTGCGTCCTCGGCCGAGCACTCGACCCGGGTGATGAAGGGGCCGAGTTCGGCCTGGACCCCGACCCCGGAGGCCACGGCCAGTTCCGAAAGGGTGGCGGCGATGCCGCCGTCGGAGATGTCGGTCGCGGTCCGGACCCGGCCGGCGCGGACCGCCTCGCGGACCAGCTCGATCGCCTTCCGCGCCGGGTCGATCGCAACCTCGGGGAGGCCCCGGCCGAGTTCGCCGCGCTGCTTCTCCAGTTCCGAGCCGGCCAGGGAAGGATTGAAAGGACCGATAATCGCGATCGAGTCCTCGTTTTCCCAGGGCCGACCGCCGGCAGTCTCGGCGTCCGGCAGCTCGCCGACCATGCCGATCACCGGGGTTGGGTAGATCGGGCCGGACGGGGTCTCGTTGTAGAGCGAGACGTTGCCACCGACCACCGGGGCGTCGAGCGCCCGGCAGGCCGCGGCCAGGCCGGCGATCGCCTCCCCGAGCTGCCAGGCGACGGTCGGCTTTTCCGGGTTGCCGAAGTTGAGACAGTTGGTCACACCGAGCGGTTCCGCCCCGACGCAGGCCAGATTGGCGGCGCACTCGAGGGTGGCCTCGATCGCCCCCTGGCGGGGATCACAGGCCACGCGGCGGCCGTTGCCGTCGATCGCCACCGCGATCGCCCGGCCGGACTCGGGGATGTTCAGCACCGCGGCGTCGGTCGCCCCGGCCCGGTGTGCGGTCCGCGAACCGACAATCGAGTCGTACTGGTCGTACGCCCACCGTTTCGAGGCGATCGACGGTGCGGCGAGCAGCGAGAGCAGGATCTCGCTCGGGTCGGTGTCGTTCGGCAGGGTCTGGCGGTTCGGGTAGATCCACTCGACCGGTTCCTCGGGATCGAGGTCGTAGAGCGGGCAGCCGTCGACCAGGTCGTGAACCGCGATCTCGCCGACCGTGGCACCGTGCTTCAGGATCCGGAAGATGCCGTTGTCGGTCACCTCGCCGATCACCGCAGAGGCGGTCTGCCACTTGTCGCAGAGGGCGAGGACGGCCTCCACCTTGGTCGGCTCGACCACCGCCAGCATCCGTTCCTGGGACTCGGAGACCATGATCTCGAACGGCTCCATGTCTGCCTCCCGCAGCGGCACCAGCCCGACGTCGATGTCGATTCCGGTCTCGCCGGCCGAGGCCATCTCGCCGGCCGAAGAGGTGAGTCCGGCCGCGCCGAGGTCCTGGAGTGAAACCAGCAGGCCGTCGGCCAGGAGCTCCTGGCAGCACTCGAGCAGTTTCGACTCCTCGAACGGGTCGCCGATCTGGACCGTGGGCCGCTTGGCGTCGTCACCTTCGTCGAGCTCGGCCGAGGCGAGGACGGAAGCTCCGCCGATCCCGTCCCGTCCGGTGAGGGAGCCGAACAGGACGACCCTGTTCCCGGCCCCGGCTGCCGCCGCCCGGACCATCTCCTCGGTCCGGGCGATCCCGACACACATCGCGTTGACCAGCGGGTTCTGCTCGTAGGGCGGCTCGAAGTAGATCTCGCCGCCGACCGTCGGGATCCCCATCGAGTTTCCGTAGTGGCCGATTCCGCGGACAACTCCGTCGACCAGGTAGCGGGTGCGTTCGGTGTCCGGTTCACCGAATCGGAGCGAGTCCAGCATCGCGATCGGCCGGGCTCCCAGCGCGATCACGTCGCGCAGGATTCCCCCGACCCCGGTGGCGGCCCCCTGGAACGGTTCGACCGCCGAAGGGTGGTTGTGGGACTCGACCTTGAAGGCGATCGAGTGGCCGTTGCCGATGTCCACCGCTCCGGCATTCTCGCCCGGTCCCATCACCACTCTCGGACCCTCGGTGGGAAGCTGCCGGAGCAGCTTGCGGGAGTGCTTGTAGGCGCAGTGCTCGGACCAGAGCAGCGAGAACATCGCCAGCTCGACCCCGTTCGGCTCGCGACCCATCTTTTCGCAGATCAGGCTGTACTCGGCGTCGGTCAGGCCGAGCTCACGGTGGGCGGACCCGGCATCCGTACCGTCGATCACGCCGGGCTCCCGGCGATCGCTCCGGCAACCCCGCGGAACAGGGCCAGCCCGTCGGTTGAACCGGTGAATGACTCGACCGCGTGCTCGGGGTGAGGCATCAGGCCGAGCACGTTGCCCGCCTCGTTGGTCACTCCTGCGATGTCGCCCAGCGAACCGTTCGGGTTCTGTCCGGGGGCGTAGCGGAAGGCAACCTGCCGGTTCGCTTCAATCTCCGCCAGCAGCTCCGGCGGGGCGAAGAAGCGGCCCGACTGATGCTTGAAGGGAACCGAGACCGTCTCCCCGGCGGTGAGCCCGGTCAGGAAGGGTGATTCCGCATCACCGACCACCAGGTCGCCCTGCCGGCAGATGAAGCGGGTGCCGGTGTTGTCGAGCAATGCCCCGGGCAGCAGTTCGGCTTCGCAGAGCACCTGGAAGCCGTTGCAGATGCCGAGAACGGGCCCGCCGTCGGCAGCGAAATCGGCGACCGCGCCCATCACCGGGGAGAGACCGGCGATCGCCCCGGCCCGCAGGTAGTCCCCGTAGGAGAAGCCACCCGGAACCACGATCGCGTCCAGTCCCGAGAGGTCGGTCTCCTCGTGCCAGACCAGCCGGGCCGAACCGTGGCCGCCGGTGGCGAGCAGACAGGCGTTGAGCGCGTCACGTTCGTCGCAGGAACCGGGGAACTGCAGTACCCCCCAGTTCACGCTCACGCCGGGGTCACGATCTCGTAGTCCTCGATCAGGGGATTGGCGAGCAGCTTCTCGCAGAGCTCCTCCAGCCGTTCGGTCGAGTCCGCCTCGAGCTCGACGATCCGACCGACCCGCACCTCTCGGATCCCCTCGAAGCCGAGCGCCGGCAGGGCGGTCTCGACCGCCTTGCCCTGGGCGTCGAGGATGCCTTCCTTGGGCCGGATCAGAACCCGCACCGCGGTCAAACCCCGGCCCCTTCCAGTTCGTTGCCGGTAATTCGGTGGTAGGCCTCGAGGTACTTCTCACGGGTCTGCTGAACCACCTCGTCCGGCAGTTCCGGGGCGGGCGGGCTGTGGTCCCAGCCGGCGTCGTTGGCCCAGTCGCGCACGAACTGTTTGTCGAAGGACGGCTGAGCCCGGCCCGGTTCGTAGAGGTCGGCCGGCCAGTAACGGGAGGAGTCCGGGGTGAGGACCTCGTCACCGAGCACGATCTCGGCCCCGGCGTGGCTGCCGAACTCGAACTTGGTATCGGCGAGGATGATCCCCTGTTCGGCCGCGTGGCCGGCCCCGTACTCGTACAGCTCGATCGAGATCCGGCGAAGTTCCTCCATCAGATCCCGGTTCCCGACCACCTCCACCGCCCGTTCGAAACTGACGTTCTCGTCGTGCTCGCCGAGCTCCGCCTTGGTGGAGGGAGTGAAGATCGGTCGCGGCAACCGGTCCGACTCCCTCAATCCCTCCGGCAGGCCAACTCCACAGACCTCTCCGGTCGCCTGGTACTCCTTCCAGCCGGAGCCGGAGAGGTAGCCACGGACGATGCACTCGACCGGGTACATCTCGAGTTTCCGCACCCGGACCGCCCGGCCCTCGACCTCGGCCGGCACCTCGCCCGAGAGGAAGTGGTTCGGCACGATCCGGCCGGTGTTCCCGAACCAGAAGTTGGACATCTGGGTCAGAACCCTGCCCTTGTCCGGGATCGTGGTCGGCATGATCACGTCGTAGATCGAGATCCGGTCGGAGGCGACCAGCAGCAGGTCGTCCTCGATCTCGTAGATCTCGCGGACCTTGCCGGAGTTGACGAGCTTGAGGTCATCGATTCTGGGTGGCATCGGAGTCGATCCTAGCGCCAGAACCCCTGGGCGAAACTCTGACGGCGCGGGGCCGCCCCCGACCGGTCCGGCGAGGTTCGGTAGACATGGACGTACCGGCTCTCGTACGATGATGCGATGAAACGTTCGATGATCCGGGTTCTGATCGCCGTAGTAGCCACGGGAAGCCTGACCTTCGGTCTTGCCGGAATCGCTTCGGCGGCGCCACCACCAGCCTGCCAGGGGACGATCGAGCAGCGGACCCTGTACGAAGGTCAGGGTCGGCTCGAAGCCCTGATCGCCGGGGGTAGTGGCCGGCTCTATGTCTCCGGGGCCGACACCAGCCAGGGTGAGGTCGCCTATCTCAGCCGGATTCTCAGACCGGGTGCCGAGCCGCGGCGGATCACCACCGCCGGGGAGGGCCCGGGTGGACTCGCATGGGCCGGTCGCCGCCTGGTCTGGGGCAGCGGCAACAACCAGACGAACGGCCAGAAGGGTGACGACGACCCGTCGGCAACCCTGCTCAAGGTGAATCCCGTGACCGGCCGGAAGAGCCTGTTCGCCTCCGGCCTCGGCATGGCCAACGGGGTCCTCGCCGGTCCGGACGGCAGCTTCTTCGCCTCCAACGACTTCGGCACCAAACTCGACCGAATCGACAAGAAGGGCAGGGTCACCCACGGCTGGGCCACGGTCGAGAGCGGCAACGGGATGACCCTCAGCCGCAGTGGCAGGTACCTGTACGTGAACCAGACCTTCACCGCGGCATCCTCGATCGCACGGATCAGCCTGGCCGATCCCGGGAAGGTTCGGACCTGGTACACGCGGGAGGGCGAGTTGCCCTACATGGCGGTTTTCGACGGCCTCACCCGCGACGACGCGGGCAGCCTCTATGTCGCGGCCTGGAGCCGCGGCGAGATCTGGAAGATCGACGCCCGCCGTCATGCCTGCGTGCTTGCTTCCGGGCTCACCAATATCTCCAACGTCGCCTTCGGCAAGGGGCGGCGGGGATTCAAGTCCGGGGATCTGTTCGCGGTGACCTTCGGCGGGCAGATCGTCCGGATCACCGGTGCGGTCAAGGCGACGGTTCCGGCCTGATCCCGTACCGGGACCGATCCGGGCGACCCTTAACGCACACCGGCCGCCAAAGGGGGAGGCGGCCGGTGGGATCCGGACATGCCAGGGGCAGCCGGAAGCTTTGACGGATCGGGTCAGGCCGAGCTGAGCCGGGCCGGTTCCGGTTCGGGGACCTTGACCCCTTCGCTCTCGCCGCCGATGATCGCGTGTCGGTAGCCGGGCACCCCGAACTCGTAGGGGCCGCCAACCACCCGCGGGATCCGGTCGAAGTTGAAGACGGGCGGGGGTGAGGAGACCTGCCACTCGATCGTGTGGGCCCGCCACGGGTTGTCTCCGGCTTTCGGGCCGAAGCGCCAGCTGACGATCATGTTGTAGAGGAAGATCAGCTGGGCGGCGCCGAGCACGAAGGCCGAGATCGAGATCAGCAGGTTCCAGTCCCCGTACTGGGCTGCGTAGTCGGCCACCCGGCGGGGCATTCCGTCCATCCCGATCCAGTGCATCGGGACGAAGGTGAACCAGGTCCCGATCAGGGTCAGCCAGAAGTGCCAGTGACCGAGCCGCTCGTCATACATCCGCCCGGTGATTTTCGGGAACCAGTGGTACAGCCCGGCGAAGATCGTGAAGACCGAGCCGGCGAACAGAACGAAGTGGATGTGGGCGACGATGAAGTAGGTGTCGGTGAGATGGATGTCGAGCGGCACCAGGGCGACCATCACCCCGCTGATCCCCCCGAGGATGAAACTGAGGATGAAGCCGAGCGCGAACAGCATCGCGGTTCGGTTGGCGTGGATCTTGCCCCAGAACAGGGTCGCGGTCCAGGAGAAGATCTTGATCCCGGTCGGCACCGCGATCAGGGTCGAGGTGATCATCATCGGCACCCTCAGCCAGCTGAACATGCCGGAAACCAGCATGTGATGGGCCCAGACCGAGTAGCTGAGGACGACGATCCCGATCAGGGAGAGCGCCATCAGGCGGTACCCGAAAACCGGTTTCCTGGCGTGGGTGGCGATCACCTCGCTGACGATCCCGAAGCCGGGCAGCATCATGATGTAGACCGCCGGGTGAGAGTAGAACCAGAAGACGTGCTGATAGCTGATCACGTCCCCGCCCTGGATGAAGTTGAAGAAGTTCATCCCGAGCAGTCGGCTGAGCACGACCATCAACTGGGCCCCGGCGAGGAACGGGGTGGCGCCGATGATCAGGAGCGAGGTGGCGAGGTTGGCCCAGGCCAGCAGCGGCATCCGCCAGAGACTCATCCCCGGGGCCCGCATGGTGATGATCGTGACCAGGAAGTTGACCGCGGCGAAGATCGAGGAGAACCCGGCGAACTGCACCCCGATGTTGAAGAAAGACTGCCCGAGTGGAGCCCCGTCGGAGAGCGGGGCGTACCCGGTCCAGCCGGCGTCGAAGGCGCCACCCGGGGCGAGGAAGGAGGCGATGAAGATCAGTCCGGCCATCGGCAGCATCCAGAAACTGAGTGCGTTCAGGCGGGGGAACGCCATGTCGGGGGCGCCCAGCATCAGGGGCAGTACGTAATTGGCGATCCCGGCGAACATCGGGATGATGAACAGGAAGATCATCAACGTCGCGTGCATCGAGAACAGGCCGTTGAAGGTGTTCGGCGCGACGATCTGGGAACCGGGCTGGGCCAGCTCGCTGCGGATCAGCATCGCCATCAGGCCGGCGAACAGGAAGAAGACGAAGGTGGTGACGATGTACTGGATGCCGATCACCTTGTGATCGGTGTTGAAGCGGAAGTAGTCCCGCCAGTTGGTCGCGCCGTGGTCGGAATGGTCCTCCGGTGTGGTTGGCCTGCCGATCGCCCAGCGGAGCCAGTAGTCGAAGCAGCCCATACCCCAGAGGAAGCCGATCGGCCCGGTGACCAGCGCCGCAACCACATGCGGGTAGCCGACCTGTTCGGTCTGGAAGGCGTCCAGACCGCTGACCAGCCGCATGATCACCACGATCCCGACCCCGATCGCGGCTCCGGCCAGGGTGCCGAGCAGTGCCCTCGCGATCGGGATCCGGTGGCGGACGGCAGGGTCGACGGTCGGGACGGAGCTTTCCATAGCTCCAAGAGACGGTAGGGCCGGAGATCCTTTCTGTCTAATACCGATAATCCGTCTAATCCATAGATTGCACCTATGGACATTGAACTGAGACACCTGCGCTACTTCACCGCGGTGGCCGAGGAACTTCACTTCGGCCGGGCGGCCGAGCGCCTGCACATCACCCAGCCGTCACTGAGCCAGCAGATCCGGAAGCTGGAAGGGATCATCGGGGTCGAGCTCTTCGATCGGACGAGCCGGGCGGTCGGACTGACTGCGGCCGGCGAAGCCCTGCGGGTTCACACAGGCAGGGCCTTCGAGGATGTGGACGAGGCGGTTGCTGCGGCCCGGGACGCCGCCCAGGGAATCATCGGGAACTTCTCGGTCGGATTTGTCGAGCCGGTGGCGATCGGGATCGTCCCCGCGGCGGTGAGACGGTTTCGGGAAAGTCATCCGCGGGTCCGCCTGAAGTTGCGGGAACTCTCGGTACCGGACCAGATCGACGGCCTGATCACCGGTGCGCTCGATCTCGGTTTCGTCCTGACCGATCCGGCACATGGTGAGCTGATGGTGGATCACGTACTGGAGGAGCGGTTCGTGGTCGCAGTTCCATCGGGCCATCGCCTCGCCGGACGGGCCGAGCTGGCGCCGGCCGAGGTGGTCACCGAGCCGCTGGTGGTGATCGAACGGGAGGGGATGCCCGGCCTTTACGACGAGACCGTGGCCCTGGTTCGCAGGAACGGGGCCGAGCCAGTGATCGCCCAGCGGGTGACCGGCATTCTCGCGGTGCTCGGCCTGGTGGCCGCCGGGATCGGCCTGGCGCTCCTGCCGGCCTCGGTCCGCGCCCTCCGGCTCTCCGGAATCGAGTACTCCGGACTCGACCCCTCGCCGATCAGCTCGGTGATGGCGGTTCGGCGGCGCGGCGCGACCTCACCTCACATCGAACCCTTTCTGGAGGCGATCCGGGCCTGAGGTTGCCCGGCCCGGTCAGGCGCGGATCGCCTCGAGCCGCTCGAAGACCTCGGGCAGATGGGTCAGGTAGGCGCCGTAATCGAAGATCTCCTCGAGATTCAGTTCCGGTGCCGCGGTGCCGATCAGCTCCCGGAAGTGGGTTCCGGTGTCGAAGGCCTCCTGGGCAGCCGACTGAACCACCCGGTAGGCCTCGTCCCGGGTGAGGCCGGACTCGATCAGCGCGGTCAGCGCCCGCTGGCTGAACAGCGCCCCGTGGGTCAGCTCGAGGTTGAGCGCGAGCCGGTCGGTGTGGACCACCAGCCCGGCCGCCATCTTGGTGGCCAGATCCTGCATGTAGTCGAGTCCGATCGTCGCGTCCGGAAGGATCACCCGCTCGGCCCCGGAGTGCGAGATGTCACGCTCGTGCCAGAGGGCGACGTTCTCGAGACCGGTCTGGGCGTATCCGCGCAGCAGCCTGGCCAGGCCGGTCAGCCGTTCGGTCCGGATCGGGTTGCGTTTGTGGGGCATCGCCGAGGAGCCCTTCTGCTTGCCCGAAGCGAACGGCTCCTCGGCTTCACGGACCTCGGTTCGCTGCAGGTGTCGGACCTCGGTTGCGAACCGTTCGATTCCCGCACCGGCCAGGGCGATCGCCGAAAGAAATTCGGCGTGCCGGTCCCGCGGAACCACCTGGGTCGCGATCTCCTCGCGCTGGAGACCGAGCGACTCCATCACCCGCCGCTCGATCGCCGGCGGCACCGAGGCGTAGGTCCCGACCGCACCGGAAAGCTTGCCCCTGGCGACCTGGGCCGAGGCCGCCTCGAGCCGCTTCACGTTGCGGTCGGCCTCGAAGGCAAAACCGGCCAGCCGCAAGCCGAAAGTGGTCGGCTCGGCGTGGATCCCGTGGGTCCGCCCGATGCAGAGCGTGTCGCGGAACTCGAAAGCCCGTTCGATCAGGGCATCCCGGTAGGCGGTGGCGCCGTCAACCAGGATCCGGCCGGCCCGGACCAACTGGGTGGCCAGTGCGGTGTCGAGCACGTCGGAGGAGGTCAGTCCGTAATGGATCCAGCGGCCAGGTTCGCCGACCGAAGCGGCGACCTCGTCGACGAACGCGGCAACGTCGTGGTTGGTGATCCGTTCGCGTTCGTTCACCGCCTCGACCGTGAAGGAAGCACGTTCGCGGCAGGCATCGCCGTCGGCCCGGGGCACGACCCCCTCGGCCGCCCAGGCCTCGGTCGCGGCCAGCTCGACCGCGAGCCAGCCGTCCATCTTGGCTCGGGGGGTCCAGATCGCACCCATCTCGGGACGTGTGTAACGCTCAATCATCGTTCAGCCCTGCGCTCAGCCGACGTTGAGGATGCGGGCGGCCAGCACCCCGGCGTTCTTGGCGCCATCGATCGCAACGCAGGCGACCGGAACACCCGGGGGCATCTGAACCGCGGAAAGCAGGGCGTCGAGGCCGCCCAGCGACTTGCCGAGGATCGGCACCCCGATCACCGGCAGGTCGGTGTGAGCTGCGGCCACACCCGGCAGCGCCGCCGACATGCCCGCCCCGGCGATGATCACCTTCAGGCCGCGCATCCGGGCGTTGGTGCAGTACTCCACCACCAGTTCAGGGTCGCGGTGGGCGGACATCACCCGGACCTCGTACCGGATCCCGGCGTCCTCCAGGGCCTTGCCGGCCGGCTGCATCTTGGGCTTGTCGTTCTTCGACCCCATGATGATCCCCACCTGGGGCTGATCCACCTCGATCTCCTCGAAAAGCTCTTCGACCGAGGCCAAGGTCTGGGACTCCTGCTGTTCACTCATTTTCAGTTCCTCTCCCGCGAGCGGTCGACCGCCCGGTCGGCGATGTCGCGCCGTAGCTGCATGCCGTCGAAATTGACGGCATCTGCCGCATCGTAAGCGCGTTGGCGTGCGGCTGCCGGGTCGGCCCCCTTGCCGGTCAGATTGAGCACCCGTCCCCCCGCGGTCACTACCTGTCCGTCACGTTCCGCGGTGCCGGCGTGGATCACCTCGGCGAGGTCCGCCGCCCGGTCCAGTCCGGTGATCACATCTCCCTTGGAGGAGGAGGCCGGGTAGCCGGCCGATGCGAGTACCACGGTCACCGCCCAGTCGTCGCTGAAGGTCACATCGGACCCTTCGAGGCCGCCTTCTTTGCAGGCTGCGAAGAAGAGGTCAACCAGGTCGCTTTCGAGCCGCGGCAGAACCGCCTGGGTTTCGGGGTCGCCGAAGCGGACGTTGTACTCCAGGACCCGGACCCCGTCGGCGGTCATCATCAGGCCGGCGTAGAGGATCCCGTGGAAGGGATGGCCACGACGGGCCATCAGGTCGACGATCGGCTGATGGACCATGGCGCTGAGCTCGGCCAGCCGTTCGTCGTCGATCGCGGGTACCGGCGAGTAGCTGCCCATCCCCCCGGTGTTCGGTCCGGTGTCGCCCTCGCCGATCCGTTTGTAGTCCTGGGCCGGAGCCAGCGGGATCGCCCGGACGCCGTCGCAGATCGCCAGCAGGGAGAGTTCCTCGCCAGCCAGATGTTCCTCCAGCACGACCTCGGTCGAACCGAAGCGCTGTTCGGTGAAGAAAACCTCGATTCCCGCGCGAGCCTCGGCCTCGGTCTGGCAGATCAGGACCCCCTTGCCGGCGGCCAGTCCGTCCGCCTTCAGAACGGTCGGGTAGGCGGCGCAGCTGAGCTGTCCGAGGGCCTCCTCCCGGTTGCGCAGGACCGTGTAGGCGGCGGTCGGCACCCCGGCCTCCTTCATGGCTTCCTTGGCGTAGGTCTTCGATCCTTCCAGTCGTGCAGCCTCGCGGGAGGGGCCGAATGCCGCGATCCCGGCGGCTTCGAGTCCGTCGACCACGCCGGCGACCAGCGGTGCCTCCGGCCCGACCACGACCAGGTCGATCCGGTGTTTCCGGGCGACGGCGACCACGGCGTCCACGTCGGACGGGTCGATCCCGGTGACGCAGACAGCGTCGGTCGCGATCCCGGGGTTGCCCGGGATCGAGAACAGTTCGGGCGACCGAGGCGAGCGAGCCAGCGCCCTGATGATCGCGTGTTCGCGTCCCCCGGCTCCGAGAACCAGAATCCGTGCCCCCGACCCGATCCGGCCGGGGGCGCTCCTGGCCGAATCGCTCAAAGAACTTCCGCGAGCCGTTCGGCGGAGAGCGCGGTCAGGGTCTGGCTGGTCATCGTGCCCCGCGAACCCATCTCGATCGAGACCCGGGCCATGTGCTCCTCGGAGGGCGCGTCGATCACGGTGACGAAGTCGTACTGGCCGAGGGTCGTGTACTGGGCCACCACCTTCGCTCCGAGCGCCTCCACTTCACGGTTCACCTCGGCCACCCGGCCGGGGTTGTTCTTCAGGGTCTTCACGCCTTCGGCGGTCAGGTTGGTCAGCATCACAAAGGTGGGCATCGCGCTCCTCTCGATTGGTCTGGTTCCGGTGAATCCGCTCCAGTGGCAGCATAAGGTTTAGCGATGGTGGAAAACGGGTCAACGGACCGTGCCCATGACGTGATCGTGATCGGCTCCGGTCTCGGCGGGCTGACCGCCGCTGCCTGCCTGGCGGCGGCCGGACGGAAAGTGCTGGTTCTGGAGCAGTACGACGTGGCCGGCGGAGCCAGCCAGACCTTCCGGCGGAAGCGGAAGTGGCAGTTCGATGTCGGTCTGCACTACATCGGCGCGGTCGAGAACGGCGAGATCGCCCGGGTCCTCGGAGGGGTCGGGCTGGCCGGAAAGATCCCGTTCACCGAGCTTGACCCGGACGGATTCGACACTCTGGTCTTCCCCGACTTCACCTTCCGGGTACCGAAGGGCTGGGACAACTACCGTGCCCGTCTGATCGAGACCTTCCCCGACGAGGCAGAGGGCGTCGCCCGGACGGTGGACACGATGCGGGCGGTGATCGAGGAGCTTCGGCGGGTCGGCGTTCCGGACGCGGATACCGATCTCGAGCGCTACCTGGAACTCGCCCCGAACGTGGTGACCTGGGCGATGCGCCCGCTGGACGAACTGTTTGACGAGAGTGGGCTGGGTGAGCGTTCCCGGGCGGTGATCACCGGGCAGGCCGGGGATTACGCGACTCCCCCGTCGCGCACCCCGGTGGGTCTCCACGCGGGAATCCTCGACCACTACCTCAAGGAGGGGGCTTTCTACGTCTCCGGCGGGGGTCAGGTGCTGGCCGGCCATCTGATCGACGTGATCCATTCGAACGGCGGACGGGTCCGGACTCACGCCGAGGTGACCGCGATCGAGACCGAGCCCGGCGGGCCGAACGGGCACCGGGTCACCGGGGTGACGCTGGCCGACGGTGAGCAGTTCGAGTCGTCGACCGTGATCGCCACCGGGGACATCAAACGACTGTTCGCTGAACTTCTGAACCCCGATGTGGTGCCGGCGGAGCTGCGCGAAACGGTTGCCGGTTACCGGATGGCGACCGCCCTGGCCACGGTCTACCTCGGCCTCGACTTCGAGATCACCGACCGGATGGGTGCGACCAACATCTGGATCCACCCGCGCTACGACAGCGAGCGTTACTACGACGCGGTCGAGCAGGGTCGTTTCGATCCGGAGCCGCCGGTCTACGTGTCTTCCGCCTCGGCCAAGGATCCGGACGGACCCGATCACGCGCCGCCGGGCTGCTCCACGGTCGAGCTGATGACCTGGATCACCTCCGACCCGGCCGCCTGGCGGGTCGACCCGGAATCCGACCTCCGCTACAGCAAGCAGCCGGGCTACCGGGAGGCGAAACGGGAGCTGATCGACCGGCTGATCACGGCCGCCGAGCCGGTGCTGGGCGAGCTGCGGTCACACATCCTCTGGGAGGAGGCGGCAACCCCGCTGACCCATGCCCGATACACGATGGCCAGTGAGGGGTCCTGCTACGGGATCGAGCTGGCGACCGACCAGTTCGGCCCGCTCAGACCGGCGGTGAAGACCCCGGTTGACGGGCTCTACCTGGCCGGGGCCAGTGCCCGCCGCGGCCACGGAATCGCCGGCGTGATGGTCGGGGGTGTGGATGCCGCCGGGGCGGCGCTCGGCCGGAATCTGTTCCGGGAGTTCGCCTCCGGGACCGTCCTCGGCGACCCGTCCCGGCTGACCGCCGGCGGCAACGGCTGGGACCCGCTGGAGGCCTGCCGCCGCCTGCAGGACAAGACCAGGCGGGAAGTCCACCCGCACGCCTGACCTCCGGTTCCGCCGAGGTGTCGTTCAACCGGCAGGGCGCGTCGGTCGAACCGATCTCGGCCACCTTGGACGGTGGTCAGAGGCGGGCGAGGACGGCTTTTGCGGCCACCTCGCCGGAACGAATCGCGCCCTCCATGTATCCGTTCCAGATCTCGGAGTGCTCGGTTCCGGCCCAGTGGATCCGGTTGTGACGTCGACGCAGCGCGGGACCGTACCCGGTCAGCACCCCCGGGGGCAGAAAACCCGCGTAGCAGCCCCGGGCCCACTGGTCGGCGCTCCAGTTGCGTTCGACGTATCGAACCGGTGACCCTGCCGCCGGCCCGATTGTCTGTCTCAAGTTGGCGAGCACCGCGGCCCGGCGGGCAGCCGGATCCATCCGGGCCGCCACCCGGGCTTCCTGTCCCTCGATGAAGCCCATCAACACCCCGGCCGACCCGTCCGCCGGGGAGTCGTCGTACATCAGCCGGACCGGACCTTCATCCGAGTTGACGTAGCCGGAGAGCCCCTCATCTCTCCAGAACGGAGTGGGGTAGACGGCGTGCACCTTGATCACACTGCCCTGCGGGAATCGCTGCAGCAACTGGGCCCGGTCGGGAGGCAGGATCGGGTCGTAATCGATGAACGCGCTGACCGCAGGCGGGACCGCCACAATCACCTGTCGTGCCCTCCAGGTACCCCGGTCGCTCACAACCCGGCAGAGTCCCCCTCCCTGTCGTATCTGACGCACCGGCGCCCCGAGGACCACCCGTTTGCCCAGCCGTCGTGCCATCTTCGCCGAGAGTTGCTGCGAGCCGCCGACGAACCGGGACTCCTGGGCCCCTCCGGTGGTGTCGGTGAGCCGGAAGATGCTTCCGGGCTTGGTTTCGTTGCCGGCCGACGAGATGTAGAAGAGCATGTGGAGCAGCGAGATATCTCGCGGTTCGCAGGACCAGACCGAGTTGGTCAGGAGGTCGGCGAGGAAACGCCCACCTTCGGTGCTGGCGTTCGCCAGCTTGAAGGTCTCGAAGGTCTGGCCGTCGTAGAGATCAGCCTGGGGGTGTTCCCACGGGGCCGATCTGGACACACCGTAGGCAAGGCTGTTCAGTTCGAGGATCAGGTCGGTGGCGTCGTCTGCATCGGGGTCGGGTGGGACCGGGGAGGTGACGTCGTAGAGGGTCCTGCTTCCCTTGCGCCGGTACACAGCCTGCCCGTTCCAGTGGGTCTTGAAGGTGCGGACCCCGAGTTCCCGTGCAAGCAGGGCGATCCGGTCCTGGGTCGGACCGAACCACTGGCCGCCGAGATCGAGTGTGACCCCGGAGAATCGCGGGCTCAGGGTCCGGCCCCCGACCCTTCCCTGGGCCTCCAGCACCTTGACCCGTTTGCCCTTGGCAACCAGGCTCCGGGCGGCGGTCAGTCCGGCCAGACCGGCACCGACCACCACCACGTCCTGAATTGGTGGTCGACGGGTTCGGTTACGGGCATCGGCGCTGGCCGGCAGAGCCGCGCCGATGGCGGCTGCGGTACCGGTCTGAACCAGTCGGCGACGCGAAATCCTCTCACTCAAGCTGAATCTCCCGATGGTCTCAACGGATAGTTCCGCGGAACAGTCTCTACGCTACCTACCGCGGAAGCAAGGAATCCACCCGAACCCACCCCAACCTCCAACCGTTCTGGAGCCGATAAAGGAGGCTACATCGCCGAAATCGGCTCCAGACAGAACACCGTGCGCCCCATCCGTTCTGGAGCCGATTGTGGCGGTTATGTCGCCTAAATCGGCTCCAGAACGGTTCACCGTGGGTAGGTGGTGGCTTGCAGGGCCCCACCGGGTGACGCCGCAGACGCCGCTGGTTGGTCTCTCCTGGTCGCTCTGGTTGGGCGGGCGGGTGCTGCACCGGGATCGTCAGTCTGTGCGGGTGGTTCGCAGGGGCCTCCAGCCGCTCGCTGGCGAGGATTGCAGCTGGATCCACCGATCTGCGCGGCGCCGGAACGCCCACGGCACGGCGCCACACGAAAATCGGTGCTTGCGAGGGGTTCACCCCGAGCTTCACACCGATTTCCGTCTGGCTTGGCCGTGAACGCTCCGGCATCCACGGATTTCGGTGGATCCAGGCTAAAGGCCGGAAATCGCCGCGATGGGGTGACCACGCGGGTGCTGCACCGGGACCGTCAGTCTGTGCGGGTGGTTCGCAGGGGCCTCCAGCCGCTCGCTGGCGAGGAATAAAGGCCGGAAATCACCGCGATAAGGCCGGAAATCGCCGCGATGGGGTGACCACGCGGGTGCTGCACCGGGATCGTCAGGGTGGATGGATGCAAGGAACCGGGTCGGGACGGTCCGCGATCGTACCCATGTACTTGAGCTGGTCGTCCCGACCCGGTGACGCCGCAGACGCCGCCCTGGCGGTTCCGGGGCAGTACCCGCTACAGGCCGAAGCCGGCGTGAATGTGGTCCTGATGATCGGAGAGCGCGAACGCCGCCCCGGGACCATCGAGATCCCAGCCGTAGATCAGCTCGGTCGGTCGGATACCGTCCGGCAGGGAGGCGAGCAGCAGGCCGACCTCGGTGCAGGGGCTGGAGGCGGACTGGTCGGTGCAGGAGACCCCGTTGACCGAGGCGATGTCCATCGCCCGGCCGCCGAAGTGGTTGGAGACGTTGCCGCTGGCGGTCATCATCGAGTGGTCGGAACGCAGCGAGGAAAGCTGAAGGCTGTACTTCTGGGTCAGCATCGCCAGCAGGTTCAGCACCCGGCGGTCGATCAGGCCGTTCTGGATGTCCCGGGCGGCGGACGGGTTGAGCACCTGGAGGTTGTCCCAGTTGATCTCGGTCGCGTTGGTTGTCGCCCGCGGGTAGGCGATCTTCCAGGCGGCCTTGGCGGTCTTGCATTTCCCGGAGATCCGGTCGGCGTCGCCGGTCACCGCCTCCACGTACCAGGCGGCGTGATTGTGGCTGAAGAGTCCGGCACCAACGGTCGGCTTCGACCACAGCATCCGGGCGAAGGTGGCGATTCCGTCCCAGGGCTCGTCCCGGCGGACCAGGCCGTCCCCGTCCCCGTCGACCCCGTACCGCTTCCATTCACTCGTCGAGAGGCCCATCGGGCCGGTTTCGGCCAGCTGTTTCGCGGTCATGCCGCGACCGTAGTCGGACTCGAGCCGGGCGACCGCGGCGAGAATCCAGACTCCGCGACGGCCGAGTCCGTAACGGGAGGCGGCGTCTTCGAAGCCGCGCATGTAGTAGTTCGGGATCTCCAGCGCCCGGGCCTCGGAGGCCTCGCAGGTCAGGGTGACCAGCTTCTGCTCGGTCTGCTTCGAGCTTTCCAGGGTGCCGTAGCAGGAGGCTCGTTCCTGGACGTCCTTCACGTACCAGTCGGCGTGGTTGTAGGCCCAGATCGCGTCGTACCAGTTTTCCGGTGCACCGGCCGCGGCGAGGTAGTTGGCGGCAGAGTGGATCGCGTCCTTCGGGTTGTACGGGTCGGCCTTGCCGTCGTTGTCGGCGTCGACCCCGTAGGAGTCCCAGGTTGCGGGCATGAACTGCATCCAGCCGACCGCTCCGGCCGTGGAGGTCACCTGGTTCAACCGGCCGAAGTCGGTTTCAATCCGGTTGATCGCGGCCAAGGTCTGCGGTCCGAGTTCGCCCAGGCCGTACCGGTTGGACGCGGCGATGTAGAGCGGGATCAGATTTCGCGGTGGCCCGGCGGACCCGTCGCAGGCCGGGGCCGGGGTGCTGTCTCCGGGAACCGTGGTCGTTCCGGACGGCGGGGTGATCTGAACGTGAAGTGGTTCGTTCGACTGGGGAATCACCTGCCGGGGTGGTTTCGGCTGGGGTGCCGGCTTCTTCGGGTCGACCGTCTGTTTGCCGCTGGTGTTCCGGTCTGGCTTCCGGGGCTTGTCTCTGCCCGGCTTCCGGTTGCCCTCCTTGCCGGTGGTTCCGGTGGTGCCGGTCGGACCGGTGGTCCCGGTCGAGCCGGTTTCCGTATCGGCCTGGGAGGCCCCGGCCACGGCGCCGGTCACCGGCACCTCACCCTGGGCGGTCACCGCCTGCCCGGTGGCGAGCATCGCTCCCACCGAGATCGTTGCGAGGGCCATCCGGAAGCGACCCATCAGCCCCGGACCTCGCTTACCCGCCAGCCCGAGCCGGTGCGGGTCAGGCCGAGACGCAGTTCACTGGCGGCACCGGCGCGGACCAGCGCCACCGAGACCGCGAGGCGTCTGCCTTCCCGCTTGCCCGGCACCACATTCATCACCGAGGCCTTCGGCACACTGCCGTTGACCGGCAGCTTCGGCGGGTTGGCTTTCAGTTCCCGGGCCAGTTTTGGCGAGGCGGTCTGGCCGAGCCGTCTGGCCGCCTGCTTGCCGCCGACCTCGTACCCGGTGAAGGCGGTGGCGAACTGGTGGGCGACTCGTAGTGGTCCACCCTTCGGGGCGGGGGAGGGTTTCACCACTGCCTTCTCGGCTGCCCGCTTCCGGTTCTTCGCACGGGCTGCTGTATTCCTGAAGTTCGGGACCACGCCCTGGAGAGTGTCCGGGGATTCCTCGGCGACCGCGGGAGGGGTCGTGGTCGGAACGGCCGGCGGGGTCGGGGTGGCGACCTCGGTGGGGGTCGCCTGGGGCGCCGCCGGGCTGCCGGGTTCGGCCTGCTTGTAGAAGTAGTACGCAGCGGCAACCGCGCCGGCGGTCACGGTGACCGCGAGGGTGGCGCCGATGTAGGCGAACGGGCTGCGGTGGCGGAAGGCTCCGAAGAACCGGCCGATGCCACGGCCGACCCAGCGGAAGGAGTCCGCGATCGGCCACAGAATCAGTTTGCGCAGATACCAGCCGATCTGCTGGAAGAACCAGGAAATTCCACCCGGACCACCGGGTTGCTGGCTATGGTGGTTTTCGTTGTAAGGATTCATCCGATGACCGATCCTGCTCCGTCCCCTGGAGCCGTGGTCAGAACTACGGCCACGGCCGGTGCAGGGTACCGATTCAACCCCAAACTCTAGGTAAAGACGCGCCCCGGGCAGGAAACCGGGCCGGCGCTGCACCGGGAATCCCGGCCGGGGAACGTCGAGTCGGGCGGATTCGGTTCGAGTCCTGTCCGATTGCTGTTGCGACAGCCCGGGTTCAGGCGGTCTGCCGGGTGAAGGTGAGTTCGCCTTCGGCCGCGTCCACGATCACCCGGTCTCCTTCGCCGAACTCGCCTTCGAGCAGTCTCAGGGCGAGCTGGTCGACCAGATGCTTCTGGATCACCCGCTTGAGCGGGCGGGCCCCGTAGGTCGGGTCGTAGCCGAGGTTGCCGAGCAGAACCCGGGCTTCCTCGGTCAGTTCGACCTCCACCCCGCGCTCGGCCACCCGTCCGATCAGGGAGTTCACCTGGAGTTCGACGATCTCGCCGATGTCCTCCTTGGAGAGTCGGTGGAAGATCACCGTGTCGTCGATCCGGTTGAGGAACTCCGGTTTGAAGGTGCGGGCGAGCACGTCCTCGACCCGTTCCCGGATCCGTTCGTCCACCGTTTCACCGGCGATCTCCTGGGAGCCGACGTTGGAGGTCATGATCAGCACCGTGTTGGTGAAGGAGACGGTGCGGCCCTGACCGTCGGTCAGGCGACCGTCGTCCATCAGCTGGAGCAGAGTGTTGAACACATCCGGGTGGGCCTTCTCGATCTCGTCCAGCAGGATCACCGCGTACGGCCGACGGCGGACAGCCTCGGTCAGCTGGCCGCCCTCCTCGTAGCCGACGTAGCCGGGGGGAGCCCCGACCAGCCGGGAGACGGTGTGCTTCTCCATGTACTCGGACATGTCGAGCCGCACGATCGCCTGTTCGGTATCGAACATGAACTCGGCCAGCGCCTTGGCCAGCTCGGTCTTGCCGACCCCGGTCGGGCCGAGGAAGAGGAAGGAGCCGATAGGACGGTCCGGATCGGAGAGACCCGCCCGTGAGCGGCGGAGCGCGTTGGCCACCGCGCTGATCGCCTCGTGCTGACCGATCACCCGCTCGTGCAGGCGGTCCTCCATCTGAACCAGCTTTTCGACCTCGCCCTCCATCAGGCGGGTGACCGGGATCCCGGTCCACTTGGCGACCACCTCGGCCACATCGGCCTCGGTGACCTCCTCGGTCAGCATGGTGCCACCCTCGGCCTGCAGCTCGGTGAGTTTGCGTTCCGCCTCGGCCTGGGCCTGTTCCAGCTCCGGGATCTCGGAGTAGCGCAGCCGGGCGGCCCGTTCCAGGTCGGCGTCCCGTTCGGCCCGTTCGGCCTCACGGTGGGCCTCCTCAAGCTTCATCTTGGCTTCCTTGATCGCCTCGATCAGGCTCTTCTCGGAGTGCCAGCGGGCCTTCATCGTCCCGGACCTCTCGTTCAGCTCGGCCAGTTCGGCTTCAAGTGCCTCAAGCCTTCCGCGGGAGGCCTCGTCGGTCTCCGCCTTCAGGGCTTCGCGTTCGATCTCGAGCTGCTGGATGCGACGTTCGACCTCGTCGATCTCGGTCGGCATCGAGTCGATCTCGATCTTCAGGCGGGAGGCCGACTCGTCGATCAGGTCGATCGCCTTGTCCGGCAGGAAGCGGTCGGCGATGTAACGCTCGGAGAGGGTGGCGGCCGCGATGATCGCGGAGTCGGCGATCCGGACCCCGTGGTGGACCTCGTAGCGCTCTTTGAGACCGCGCAGGATCGCGATCGTGTCCGGCACATCCGGCTCGCCGACCATCACCGGCTGGAAGCGGCGTTCCAGGGCGGCGTCCTTCTCGATGTGTTTCCGGTACTCGTCCAGGGTTGTTGCGCCGACCGCCCGGAGTTCCCCGCGGGCCAGCATCGGCTTGAGCAGGTTGGCGGCGTCCACCGCTCCCTCCGCTGCCCCGGCCCCGACGATCGTGTGGAGCTCATCGAGGAAGAGGACGATCTGGCCCTCGGCGTCCTGGACCTCGGTCAGCACCGCCTTGAGCCGTTCCTCGAACTCGCCCCGGTACTTGGAGCCGGCCAGCAGCGCCCCGATGTCGAGTGCGATCACCCGGCGGTCGGTCAGGCTCTCGGGTACATCTCCGGAGACGATCCGCTGGGCGAGACCCTCGACGATCGCGGTCTTGCCTACTCCCGGCTCTCCGATCAGCACCGGGTTGTTCTTGGTCCGGCGGGACAGCACCTGGATCACCCGGCGGACCTCCTCGTCCCGGCCGATCACCGGGTCGAGCTTCCCGGCGGTGGCGTCCGCGGTCAGGTCGCGGCCGAACTTCTCCAGCGCTTGCATCGTCTCTTCGGGATTGGGCGAGGTGACCCGGTGCGGGCCGCGGACCTCGGCGATCGCCTTGGCCAGCGACTCCCGGTCGGGCAGGATCTCGCCGAGTGAGCCGCCGGAGTCGGCGATCGCCAGCAGGATGTGTTCGGTCGAGACGAACTCGTCTCCGAGCCCGGCCATCTCGCCTTCGGCCCGGCGCAGGACTTCGGCGAGAGCCGAGGAGGGCCGGGGGTCCGCGTTGGCCCTTTCCCCGAGCCGGGGCAGGTCGTTCATCGCGGCGCGGGCGCGGCTGCGGATCGCGGTCAGGTCGGCCCCTAGTTTGCCCAGCACCGCCGGGACCAGCCCGTCCTCCTGTTCGAGCAGGGCGACCAGCAGGTGGGCGGGGCCGACCTCGGGGTTGCGGGCTGCCGCGGCCAGCCGCTGGGCCGACTGGACCGCTTCCTGGGATTTGACTGTGAATCGATCTGGTTGCACGAACAGGATGTTATGTATTCAGCTTCCCCATGTCAAGTGATCTAAGTCTTCCACGCTTAGATTCGGATCGGGTCGGCGGTCCGTGAAATTCAGCGCATCAGGCCGATTCGAAACGATCTGACGACCCGCGTGCCGTTGCTTGAGGTCGCGGTGACCGCCACGGTCACAACTCCGGACCGGTGGAACCGGTCGGTCCGGTGGCGTTGAGCACACCGATCCTCACGGTGGCCGCAGACATCCCGACCCAGTCGTTCAGCGGGATCAGTTCCTCTTGCGCTCGACCTTGATCCGGACCGGATGTTCCGGGGCGGGTTCGTATGCCCCGTAGGGCACGATCTCGGTGTGCAGTCGTTCCCGGACCCGTTCCATCTCCGCTTCGAGCTGCTGCTCGAGCTCCTGTGCGTGGGTCCGGGCCCGCTCCAGTTCGGCCCGCATCGTCTCGACCCGGGCCTCCATCTCCAGGACGGTCTCGACTCCGGCCAGGTTCAGGCCCTCTTCGGTGGTCATCTGCTGGATCCGGCGCAGACGCTCGACGTCCCGTTGCGAGTACAGCCGGGTGTTCTTCGGTGATCGCTTCGGGGAGATCAGCCCCTTCGCCTCGTAGATCCGCAGGGTCTGCGGGTGCATGTCGGCCAGCTCGGCGGCGACCGAGATCATGAACACGCCGCGTTCCTCGTCCATCTGGACCTCGATCCGGCTGCGGCGACGGGTCACGGCCGGCTCCCGTCGGAAGTCGCCTGACGCTGCCGGGCGCTGCGGAGCAGCTCGGCCCGTGGATCCGAACCGTTCAGGCTCTCGGCGAGCTGGTCCACGGCTCGTCGCTGCTCGTCGTTCAGCTTCTCCGGAATCGTGATCTTCAGGCGGTAACGGATGTCGCCGCGGGTGGGGCTGGCGGTACGGGGCGGGCCCTCCCCGCGCAGCCGCTGGATCGTCCCGTTCTGGGTGCCGGCCTTGACCCGGATTCGCTTGGTTCCGGCGAGGGTGGGAACCTCGATCGTCCCGCCCCGCATCGCCTCGGTGACCGAGATCGGCACCTCGACCTCGAGGTTGCCGTCATCGAGTCGCTTGAACACCGGCGACGGGGCGACCCGGATGTTCACGAAGAGATCTCCGGAGGGCGCGCCCAACGCCCCGGCTTCCCCCTTGCCGGCGACCTTGATTCTGGTCCCGTCCTTGACTCCGGCCGGGATGTTCACCTGGTAGCGCTTGGTCTGGTGGGTGAGGCCAGAGCCGTGGCAGGTGTGGCAGGGGCTGGGAATCACCTGTCCCGTCCCGCCGCACTGCGGGCATGGCTGGCTGATCGAGAAGAATCCCTGCCCCTGGGCGTCGATCCCGCTGCCGCCGCATTTCGGGCAGGTTTCGGGGCTGGTGCCGGGTTCGGCTCCGCTCCCGGCGCAGGTCGGGCAGCGCTCGTCCTTGGGCACGGTCACGGTCAGCCTGGTGCCTGACATGGCCTGATCGAAGGAAATCCGGGCGTCGGTTTCGAGGTCGCGCCCGCGTGGAGCTCCGGCCGGCTGGCCGCCGCCGCGGTTGAAGATCGAGGAGAAGATGTCGCCGATGTCGCCGGTGAAGCGGCCACCCTGACCGCCCTGGCCGCCGAACGGGCCGGGTCCGCCCTGGCCGCCGAAGCCTCCGAACAGACCACCGCTGTCGTACTGCTTGCGTTTCTCCGGATCGGAGAGCACGTCGTAGGCCTGCTGAACCTCCTTGAACCGCTCTTCCGCCTGCTTGTCGTCAGGGTTGCGGTCCGGGTGGTACTTGCGCACCAGCTTCCGGTGCGCCTTCTTGATCTCGTCCTGCGAGGCCTTCTTGCCCACGCCGAGTATGCCGTAAAGGTCCTTGGCCATCCTTCCTCACCTCCTTCCGGATTCCGTTTCGGGTTTCACTGGGCGACCACCACCCGGGCCGCCCGCAGTACCGTCTCGCCGGAGCGGTAGCCCCGCTGCAGCACCTCCAGCACCGTGCCGGACCCGGCACCTTCGGCCGGAACTGCCTGCAGGGCTTCGTGCCAGAGCGGATCGAACTGCTCTCCCTCGGGGGAGTAGACCTCGACCTCGGCCCGTCCGAGGATCGCGTGCAGGTCCCGCCAGGCCACGATCAGGCCCTGATCGGTGACCGGGGCCTCGCTCGGGATCTCGTTCTCCAGGGCGTTGGTCCGGTCGATCCCGGCGGCGTCGAGCACCCGTTCGAGGTTGTCGATCGCCCCGATCACCCCCTCGATCACCTCGAACCGGCCCCGCTGACCCGCCGCCAGGTTCTCGCTGGCCATGCGCTTGCGGTAGTTGTCGAAGTCGGCCCGGGTCCGCTGGGCCAGGTCGAGATACTCGTCCGCCTTCGAGCGAGCCTCCTCGACCAGGGCGTTCAGATCCCGTTCGACCGCCGTGTCTCCCTGCTCCGGCTGGCCCGGTCCGGCATCCCGGCCGACCGGCTCACCCCCGCTCCGGGCGGCTTCGGTGGTCGGGCCCGGGACGCTCTGTGCCCCGGGATCGCCGGCCTCCTCTTCGGGTCTGCCGTTTCCGGCGGGATCCTCGATCACTTGCTCTCATCCTCGTCGACCACCTCGGCGTCAACCACTTCCTCGTCATCCCCGGAGGGACCGGCAGCGGCATTCTCGTCCGGCTGGGCGGCCTGTGCCTCGGCCTGGGCGGCCTGGTAGACCTGCTCCGAGACCTTGTGGAAGGCGGCCTGAAGCGCCTCGGTTTTCGCCTTGATCTCCTCGGCGTCTTCCTGCTCCAGCGACTCGCGGAGGACCTTGATCGCATCCTCGATCTCGGACTTCGAGCCTGCATCGACCTTGTCACCGAGGTCGGTCAGCTGCTTCTCCGAGGAGTAGGCGGCGTTCTCACCGATGTTTCTGGCCTCGGCCAGTTCGCGCTGCCTGCGATCCTCGTCGGCGTGGGACTCGGCGTCCGAGACCATGTTCTTGATCTCCTCGTCGGAGAGGCCGGATCCGGAGCGGATCTCGATCTTCTGCTCGTTCCCGGTCCCCAGGTCCTTGGCGGTGACGCTGATGATGCCGTCCGCATCGATGTCGAAGGTGACCTGAATCTGCGGCATTCCCCGCGGGGCCGGCGGGATGCCGGTCAACTGGAACTTGCCGAGGCTCTTGTTGTAGGCGGCCATCTCCCGCTCGCCCTGGAGCACGTGGATCTCGACCGAGGGCTGGTTGTCCTCCGCGGTCGAGAAGACCTCCTCCTTCTTGCTCGGGATCGTTGTGTTGCGCTCGATCAGCTTGGTCATCACACCACCCTTGGTCTCGATGCCGAGGGTCAACGGGGTGACGTCCAGCAGCAGGACGTCCTTGACGTCGCCGGCGAGCACGCCGGCCTGGATCGCCGCGCCGACCGCGACCGCTTCATCCGGGTTCACCCCCTGATGGGGCTCCTTGCCGGTCAGTTCGGTGACCTTCTCCCGAACCGCGGGCATCCGGGTCATGCCTCCGACCAGCACGATGTGGTCGATCGTCGATCCGCCGGCGTCGGCCATCGCCTGCTTCACGGGGCCGACCACGCGGTCGATCAGTTCTCCGGTCAACTCGTTCAGCTTCGAACGGCTCAGTTTCACGTCGAGGTGTTTCGGCTGCCCTTCGACCGCGGTGATGAAGGGGATGTTGATCTGGGTCTCCTGGGCGGAGGAGAGCTCGATCTTCGCCTTCTCGGCCGCTTCGTAGAGTCGCTGGAGCGAGTTCTTGTCGGCAGCGAGATCGACACCCTGGTCCTTGCGGAACTCGGCCACCAGCCAGTCGACGATCGCCTTGTCGAAGTTGTCGCCGCCGAGATGATTGTCGCCGGCGGTCGACTTCACGTCGAAGACGCCATCGCCGATCTCCAGCACCGAGACGTCGAAGGTGCCGCCGCCGAGATCGAACACGAGGATCGTCTGGTCGGTGTCCTCCTTGTCGAGGCCGTAGGCCAGCGAGGCAGCGGTCGGCTCGTTGATGATCCGCTTCACTTCGAGCCCGGCGATCTTCCCGGCGTCCTTGGTCGCCTGGCGCTGGTCGTCGTTGAAGTAGGCCGGGACCGTGATCACGGCCGAGTCGACCGGCTCACCGAGTTTCGCCTCGGCGTCGGCCTTGAGCTTCTGCAGGATCATCGCGCTGATCTCCGGCGGCGAGTACTGCTTGCCGCGCACGTCCACCCGGACGTCTCCGTTCGGGCCGGCCTCGACCCTGTACGGGATCATCGTCTCCTCTTCCTTTACCTCGGCCTCCTTGCGGCCCATGAAGCGCTTGATCGAGAAGATCGTGTTCTCCGGATTCATCACCGCCTGACGCTTGGCGACGGTCCCGACCAGGCGCTCGTCCTTGTCGTTGAAGGCCACCACCGACGGGGTGGTGCGCCCGCCCTCGGCGTTCTCGAGGACGGCCGGTTCGCCGGCCTCGAGTACAGCCACGCAAGAGTTGGTCGTGCCGAGGTCAATTCCGATTGTCTTTGCCACTATGGTCTCCTGTCTGTTCTGCTGCCCGGTGGGGCGTAGCCTGGTTCCGCCCCACGGGGCGGGTGCAGCGAGTCAGAGGTGACTGCGCTGCCCTCAGTTATGAAATCTAAGTGTGAGTGTGTCAGATCCGCACCGGGCTGTCAACCGGACTTCGATCCAGCCCCCAGACCCACCCCGGCGAGCCGCCGAACAGGCAATGACATTTCACCCTGATGTATCGGTACGCATTCGGCTCCGCTCCAGGCCCGGTTTTGCGTAGCGGGCGGGGGTTGCGGAGGTTTCCGGCGGCTCCAGCCGCCCGCCCTAAGCTGCGAGCGGAGACCTGGCAGTCCCACAGAGCGACAAACCTCCCCTCGAAAGCTTGAAGACACGCGGGCGGTTCGCAGGGACCTCCAGCCGTTCGTCTGGCAAGGAATCCACCGAACGTGGGGCGCGATAGGACATCTGTCCGTGAGCGTCCCGCGTGAGGTTGATGACGCCGCCAGCGGACGGCTGGTGGTTCCTGCAGGCGGGTGCTGCACCGGGGCCGTCAGAGCGGATGGATGCAAGGAACCGGGGTGGGACGGCCCGCGATCGTACTCCGGTACTTGAGCTGGTCGTCCCGCACCGGCGACGCCGCAGACGCCGCCCTGACGGTTCCGGGGCAGTACCCGCTAGCCGCGGCCGGCGGTGTTCGCCACAAACTCCGCGACCTGCTCGGCCACGATGCCGGAAACGATTCCGGGGGGCATCCGGCCGGGGACGTCCGGACTGTCGGCGCCCTCTTCGAGTACCGCCAGCACCTGCTTGCGGGTGCTCTCGATCGTGTCGGCGGCGGTGTCCCCTTCGGGAAGACCGGCCGGGGCCAGCTTCTGGTCGAGGTCGGGGCCGAAGTCCCCGCTGGTGCCGGCCGAGTAGAGCATGTGGCAGTTGCCGCAGTTCTGGCGGAAGAGCTCCTGGCCGTGTTCCAGATTCGCGGGAACGTCCATCCGGGCGGTCGCCGGGTCGCCGTCCTTGAAAACCCAGAACGGCACGATCACCAGCAGCAGGACGAGGACGAGTCCGAATATGACGAAAGGTTTCTTGCTCATGTCGGGACCGGCCGGTTGGGCCGGGACGTATTCAGCGCCGGTGATACTACCTGCCGGAGCCGTCCCCGCGCCATCTGGTAAGGCCGAAGGGACACATCCGCCGCAGATCGCACTCCCCGCAGCGGGGGCGCGGGCGGCAGAGGGTCCGGCCGTGACGGATCAGGTTCATGTGGAACTCGTAGGAGTCTTCCGGGGCGGTCAGGGCCCGGATCTCGTCGTGAGCCTCGTCGAACGAGGCGTTCGACCGGAACAGTCCGAGCCGGCCTCCGACCCGGTACACGTGGACGTCCACCGGGATCTCGGGCAGGTCCCAGGTGAACACCATCACGCAGGCGGCGGTCTTCCGTCCCACCCCGGGCAGGCCGGTCAGGAAGGAGAGCGCCTCGTTGCGGTCCGCAGTGGCCAGCCACTCGAGATCCATCGGATCGCCGATCGAACGCAGGATCGCCTGAATCCGCGGGGCCTTCTGGCGGCTCAGCCCACCGGGGCGGATCGCCGCCTCGACTGCCTCCACCGGAGCATCCCGAACCGACTCCCAGTCCGGGAAGGCCGCGGTCAGGCCGTCGAAGGCGCGATCCCGGTTGAGGTCGCTGGTTGCCTGAGAGAGCACGGTCTGGACCAGACTGTCGATCGGACGGCGGTGGGGAAGGTTGACCGGCCGGCCGTACATCTCCCGCAGACGGTCCCGGATCCGCCGGGCGCGGTCGCGTCGCGGACGGGTCCACTCGTTCCGGGGTGTGCCCGGCATGGTTTCGTAGCGGGCGGCCATCAGCCCTGGGCCCCCAGATGCCTGCAGACCGTCGCGGCTGCGGTCGCGGCCGGCTCCAGGGTCTCCCCGGCCCGGGTCAGATCCCACTCGACCCGGGCGAGGCCGGCGGCCAGGGTCCCCATGAAGGCGTCACCCGCGCCAAGCGGACTCACCACCTCGGCCGGGGCCGGCCGGAAGGAGGTCTCCACCGCCCCGCCGGTCAGGATCGTTCCCGCGCCATCGGTCGCGACCACCAGGCCGGTTCCGGCCTCGGCCAGGTCCCGGACCGCGGTCGCCAGATCCGGCTCACCGGTAAGGAGTTCCGCTTCCGCCCGGTTCAACTTGACCACCGCGGCGGTTCGCGCGAGTTCGACGCAGTACTCGCGGGCCGCTTCCCGTTCGGCCCATCGGCCGGGCCGGAAGTTCGGATCGAGCAGAACCGGGCGACCGAGCTCCCGGGCCAGCTCGACAGCCCGCCGGGTCACCTCCCGTTCGACCGGGCCGACCATCGTGTTCGATCCGACCACCAGAGCGGAGCTTGCGTCGACCGCCTCGGGCAGCAGTCCGTCGACCGCGGCCATCGTGGTGCCGATGTGTTCGCCGTAGATCTGGAACTCGGGTTCTCCCCCGGGGCCGAGCATTGCGATTCCGAGTGGCGTGTCCACTCCGTCCAGCCGGGTCAGCCAACGGGTCGAGACTTCTTCTTCCTCCAATCGCCGAGCCAGCCAGGAGCCCCAGTGGTCGGTTCCGACCCCACCGGCCAGCGCCGCGGGAGAACCGGCCCGGGTGATCGCAACCGCGACGTTTGCGAGGGCACCTCCGGGATAAGGCACCAAGCGTTCCGGGACTTGGTCCCGGGCATCGGGACGTTCGCAGATCAGGTCGACGATCGCTTCCCCCAGGCAGAGGATCGGACTGACTCTCTCCATGCGGACTGCCACCCTACATCCCGCATCCCCGCGGGTGGATAAACTGGAGACTTCGTGCTTGCGGTAGTTGCCCGGATCGGGGCGTGGCTTCCCCGGGGCTGGGGCGATCTATTCCGTCAACTGGCCCTCTACGTTTTCGCCGACATCTCCTACGAGGTGGCTCGTGGCATGGCCGATGGCCGGGCCGAGCTCGCCTTTGCCAACGGAGAACGGGTGATGGACCTCGAACGATCGGTCCACACCTTCTTCGAGCCGTCGCTCCAGGCGAGCTTCATCACGATCAACTGGGTGATCGAGTTCGCCAACACGATCTACCTGAACAGCCAGTTCACGGTTGCCCTCGGCTTCCTGATCTGGATGTACTTCTTCCGCAACGAGCAGTACTACTTCTTCCGCAACATGCTGTTCGCGGCGATGGCCCTGGCCCTGGTCGGTTACATCGGCTTTCCGACCGCACCGCCCCGAATGTTCCCCGAGTACGGGTTCATCGACACGATCAACGCCCACTCCTCGGTCAATCACGACTCCGCCCTGGCCCGGCTCTTCATCAATCCCTTCGCGGCGGTGCCGTCGATGCACTGTGCGGTCGCCCTGATCATCGGCGGCACCGGTTTCAAGGTCTGCCGCAACTGGGTGGCCCGCGGGTTCTGGGCGATCTGGCCGCTGCTGGTGGCGTGGGTCACCGTGGTCACCGCCAACCACTACTGGGTGGATGCGGTGCTGGGATGGGCGGTGGCCGGCGCTTCCTATCTGATTGCGGTCTACGTGGTTGCGAACTTCAAGCCGGAACTCTGGACCTGGACCAGCCCGGGCCGCGGCCGACGGGCCGAGTCCTGAGGCCGACTTGGATGCCGACCTGAGATCCCCCGGCGGGCAGATCGTCCGTTCCCGGAGCTGGTTCCTGCTGTCCCTGATCCTGGCCGGGATCCTCGCCGCGGTCTACCTTTTCCTCGCCCCGCTCAGCGCCGATCACGCCGCCCAGACTTTCCGCACCGAACTGTTCGAACTTTCCGGCCCGACGATCTGGAACAACTACTGGTTCGGCGGCCACTACCTGCCCACCTACAGCCTGCTCGCACCACCGCTCGGCGCCTGGATCGGATTTCGGGCGATGGGAGCGGTCGCGGTCATCGGCACGGTGCTTCTGTTCGGTCTCGTCGCCTGGCGGCAGTGGGGCGATGCGGCCCGTTACGGGGTGATCTGGTTTGCCCCGTCCGCGGCAATCAGCCTGTACTCGGGCCGGATCACCTTTGCTCTCGGGGTTCTGATCGCCGCCGCCGCGGTCGCCGTCGCCCAGCGGGGAGGCCGCACGGTCTCCCTCGTTCTCGCCATCGCCACGGGCCTAGCCAGCCCGGTGGCGGCACTCTTCCTCGCCTGCCTCGGATTCAGCCACTTTCTCTCCTCTCGCCGGGACCCGCAACCCGACCGCCGCGGCCTGGAGATCGCTGTCGTCGCCTTCGCTGCCAGCGCCACGGTTGCCCTGCTCTTCCCGGGCGGCGGTGACGAGCCGTATGTGTGGAGCAGTTTTGTCCCGGCGATCGGACTCACCCTCGCCGCTGCCGCCTTCGTTCCGTCGAGTGAACGCCTGGTCCGGACCGGGATCCTGGTCTATGCCGGGGCGCTGATCGCAGCCTTCCTCATTCCGACCCCGATGGGGGGGACCGCCAACCGGCTTGGCACGCTGCTGCTCGGTCCGCTGCTCGCGATCTCGGTGGCGGCCGGTACCGGGATCTCCGGTCATGTTCGTCGCTGGATCCTGGGGCTGCTGTTTGTCCTGATCGCGGCCTGGCAGGTGGTCCCGGTGGCTCGGGATCTCGGTCTGGTCCATCAGGAGGCCGCGGTCGAGCCGTCCTTCTACCGCCCCCTGGAGAGTGCCCTGGCTCCCCACATGGCCGCCGGCCCGGCCCGGGTCGAGGTGGTGCCGATCGCCTCCCACTGGGAATCGGCCCGGGCCGCTCCGGAGTTTCCCCTGGCCCGCGGCTGGGAGCGCCAGACCGACCGCCACCTGAACCCGATCTTCTACCGGGAGCGGCTTCCCGCCCCGGCCTACCGACGCTGGCTGGACAGCCTGGCCGTTGCCTGGGTCGCCCTGCCTCAAGCCGAGCTCGACTATGCAGGACGAGCCGAGGCCGCGCTGATCCGTCGCGGTACCGCCTACCTCGAAGAGGTCCCGGTCAGCGGACCCTGGCGGCTGTTCCGGGTGACCGATCCGGTCCCGATGGCTGCCCGCCCCGCCCGTATGACCGCAATGACCACCAACGGTTTCACTCTGATCTCATCCCGCGCCGGATCCTTCCCGGTCCGGATCCGCCAGAGTCCGTACTTCCGGGTGGTCACCGGGGTCGGCTGTGTGGGGCAGACCAGAAACGGTTGGACCCGGGTTGATTTCCCGTCCCCCGGTCGGATTCAGGTGGAGACGAAGTTCAGCCCGGCTGCCCGGTTCAGCGGCGGCGAGCGGTGCCGACCCTGACCCAGGCTCTAAGCTTCTCCGCCATGGAGACGTCATCGTCCCGACCGCCGGAGGGCGGTCGCAACGGCCCGCTCGGTCGCTCAGGCCAGGAGTTCCGCGATCAGGCGCGAGACCGGTTGATCCAGTCCCGGCTGACCCCGAACGCAATCTCGATCGCCGGGTTGATCGGCAATCTGGTTGCCGCCGTGCTGATCACCCAGGGCCTCTACATGTGGGGCGGCATCGCCTTCATCGTCGGATCGGTCATGGACACACTCGATGGCCGGTACTCCCGGATGTCGGGGAAGGGAACCCTGTTTGGAGCCTTCCTCGACTCGACCCTGGACCGGATCGAGGAAGGGATCGTGCTGACCGCGATCGCCTGGCGGTTCGCCGAGCAGGGAGACTCGCTGGCAGCGGCGGCATGTGTCTTCGTGGTGCTCGGATCGCTGATGGTCTCCTACACCAGAGCCCGGGCGGAAGCGCTCGGTGTCGAGTGCAAGGTCGGGTTGGCGACCCGGCCGGTTCGCGTGGTCCTGCTCTCGATCGGGATACTGTTTGCCAACGGAATTTTCGGTGGCCCCGAGCTGCTGGCTCCGGCGATCTACGTGATGGCAGCGCTGACCACGTTCACGGTCGCCCAGCGCGTCTGGCATGTCCGGCGTGAACTGGCCGCCAACTGATTTGTCAAGCAGGTGTAACCGGACCGGCACTCGGGTGTCGTTCCGAACCGCACCTGAAACAGGAGGATTCAAAACCTTATGAGCGGTAACAAGAACGGATCAAGCGAAAACGGCGCCGATCGTCGTGACGACAAGGTCCGAGTAGCGATTGTCGGCACGGGCAACTGTGCCAACTCCTTTATCCAGGGTGTCCAGTACTACAAGGACGCCGATCCGAAGGACCAGGTCCCCGGACTTATGCACGTCGATCTGGGCGGCTACCACGTCCGCGACATCGAGTTCGTGGCGGCCTTCGACATCGACCAGGAGAAGGTGGGCAAGGACCTCTCCGAGGCGATCTGGTCGGGCCAGAACGACACGATCAAGTTCGCCGACGTCCCCAATCTCGGGGTCAAGGTTGAACGGGGAATGACCCTGGACGGCCTCGGCAAGTACCTGAAGCAGAAGATCACTCCGGCCCCCGGACCGACCGCCGACATTGTCGGGATCCTTCAGGAACGGAAGGTCGACGTGCTGGTCTGTTACCTCCCGGTCGGCTCGGAAGATGCGGTCAAGTGGTACGTCGAGCAGGCCCTGGCCGCCGGCGTCGGTTTCGTCAACTGCCTGCCGGTCTTCATCGCCCGCGAGGACTACTGGGACGAGCGCTTCAGGAAGGCCGGCCTGCCGATCATCGGGGACGACATCAAGTCCCAGGTCGGGGCGACGATCGTTCACCGGCAGTTGGCCCGGCTGTTCCACGAGCGCGGAGTCGAGATGCAGCACACCTCGCAGCTCAACGTCGGCGGCAACATGGACTTCTACAACATGCTCGAACGGGAGCGGC
>JAMLGI010000015.1 GCA_023958085.1 Solirubrobacterales bacterium
CGGTCGGGTCTCGGCGAACAGCGCGGTCAGCTCATCCTCGCTCAGCCGGGCCCCTTCTCGCCCCTTGGCGATCGCCTCACCGGCGAGCCCCGGGTCGATCTCCTCACTGCTCCGGCGCCCGGAGCCGAGCCGGGGTATGAAGCTCCAGTACTTGAGCTTGATCACGTCGAGCACGCCCTGCTCCATCCACTCCGCGTTCATGTACTGCGGGTAGACGCAGAGCCGCTCGGTCAGCGCGTAGCCACGCGGGCGCAGCTCCTTGCGGACCTGATGGGGGCTCGGGAAGGGATGCTCGGGCGAGATGTGATCGCCGTTGGCGGAGAGGCCGCCGAGATCGGTCGCTCCCGCTTCGACGAGGTCGATCCACCAGTCGGAGAGGTTGGGCGGGATCTGGACACCGACGTCGGGCATCAGCCGCCGCGCCTCGGCGACGAGCCGCCTCATGTCGTCGAGCGAGACCGGCGACGCCCATGCGGGGAACTCCGGTTCCGTCCCCCCGTCGGCGCCGGCACCCTCGGCATCACTCCAGCGCCGCTCGCTCGCCTCGGCGGCGATATCGGCGACCTCGGCGCCGTAGTAGCGGGGGTGCGGGACGAAGTTCTGGAGGATCACCTCCTGGATGTGGCCGTGGCGCTCGTGCGCCGCGGCGAGAGCCTCGAGCGAGGCGACTCGCTCCTCCTCGGTCTCGCCGATCCCGACGAGGATCCCGCTCGTGAACGGGATCTGAAGCTCGCCGGCCGTCTCGATCGTCTCGAGCCGAACGGCCGGGTGCTTGGTCGGCGAACCCGCGTGGACGGTTTGCATCAGCCGCTTGCTCGCCGACTCGAGCATCAGGCCCTGCGAGGCGGTCACCTCCCGCAGCCGGGTGAGATCCCGCTCATCCAGGACACCGAGGTTGGTGTGCGGCAGGATGCCTCGCTCCAGGGCCCGCTCGCAGGCCCAGACGACGTACCCGGTGAAGTCTTCGTGGCCCCAGTCCGCCAGCCGGGACCGGACGATCGGATTCACCTCCGGCTTCTCGCCGGTCAGGAAGAGGAGCTCCTTGACGTTGCGTCTGGCGGCCTCGTCGAGGCGATTCTCCACCTCTTCCGGCGGGTGGATGTGAGCCTGGTGAGTCGCGAAGGCGCAGTACTTGCAGTAGCACTGGCAGGTTCGTGAAAGCGAGATCGTGTAGTTCCGCGAGAAGGTGATCCGGCGCATCAACCGGAACCTATAGGAGAACCGGGATCGGTTCGGTTGATCCCGGTCCCGGGCCGCCACTGTTTCGCTCCGTTTGATCGCGGTATGGTCAGGGAAGCCGGAATTCCGGCAAGGCGGGGCTGTGAGTAGCCCTTCCGGGGCGGGACCATTCGATCCCGCGCAAACCCTGACAACCGGAGGTAAAAAGTATGCAGGTATCCCTCAGACTCCTGGCGGTGCCGTTGGCCGTGGGAGCTTTGGCATTCGCCGGCTGCGGCAGCAGCAGCGACGACTCGTCCAGCAGCACCGAGAGCGCCAGTACCGGCACCACGACCGAGCAGCCGGCCGAGACCGGCGGGGCCGCCACCGGTCAGGAAAGCGCCAAGGGCGTACTTGACATCGCCGCTGATCCGGGTGGTCAGCTCGCCTACGAGCCGGACAAGCTCGACGGCAAGTCCGGCAAGGTCACGGTGGACTTCACCAACGACTCGCCGCTCCCGCACGACATCGTGTTCGACTCGCCTGACGGCAAGGAAGTGGCGAAGACCTCGGTCTTCACCGGCGGCAGCGAGAAGGCCACGTTCGACGCCAAGCCGGGCGCGTACACCTTCTACTGCTCGGTACCGGGCCACCGCGAAGGCGGCATGGAAGGAACGCTCACCGTCAAGTAGCGACATTCATCTCCCGCATGAGGCGGGACCAACCGGAAGAGGCGCCCCGGAGGCGCCTTTTCTGTGTCCCACAACGACGAAGGGCCCCTTTCGGGGCCCTTCGCAGTTGCTAACGGATGGCTTGAATCAGGCCTCGGGCGACGGGATCGTCGAGGGCTTGGCCGACTCCGCGTCCCCGGAACCCGGGGCAATCAGGAATCGGTACACCACGAAGGCGAGTACCGCGCCGACCACCGGACCGACGATGTAGGCCCAAGCATCGGCGAACTCGCCGGAAACCAGCGCCGGACCGAACCAGCGGGCCGGGTTGACCGAACCGCCGGTGAGCGGCACCAGGATCAGGCCGACCAGGCCGAGCGCCAGACCGATCGCCAGCGGAGCCCATTCCCGGATCTTCTCGACGCCGAGAGCGACCACCAGAACGGTCAGCACGAGCAGGAAGGTGCCGAGCGCCTCGACCACGGCTCCGGCGAAAGCACCGCCGAGCAGCGGACTGATCGTCGCTGCGCCGTAATTGGCGGCGCGACCCTCGTCTACCAGGAGTGCCTTGGTCAGCAGCGCTCCGAGAACACCGCCGGAGAGCTGAGCCAGGATGTAGATCACCGCATCGACCGCTGCGATCTTCTTCATCAGGGCTGCACCGATCGTGATCGCCGGATTGAAGTGACCACCGCTGGCCCCGCCGAGTGTGAAGACCAGGACTGTGAGGACGAAGGCGTAGGTCAGGCCGACTACCGCGTAGTCGGATCCGAACTGGGCCGAATCGCCGACCGAGATGAACAGCACCCCGACCAGAGTGATCGCGAACACCAGGAAAAACGTCCCGAGCAGTTCGGCGATATATGCGGCGAGACCGCGATCTTGCATGGAATTCAAACCTCCCGTGGCTTTTTTCGATTGCGTCCCGCCGGCATTGGCAGGCTGGATCAGTCTAAACATCTGGTCCGGACCCGCGGCGAATGCCACGGGCCGAACACCGGCGCGAGTCTATACGCCCTCGATCTTTCAGACCGGGATCCCCGCTGGTCAGTCGAGCAGACGTTCGACCAGGAGCGGAAGCTCCCGCGCCATCCGGGACCTGGGAATCACCAGGTCCAGTCCGGCACGACGGCCCCGATCACCGGTCTCGGGATCGAGATGGGCGTAGAACCCGATCGTCGGCAGGCCCGAGGCCGCAACCGCATCCGGATCGGCCACATCGAGGTCGGCCACCACAAGTTCCGCCTTTCCGATCTCGCCGATCCCGCCGTCGGCGACCGGGGCCCGGACCTCGACGTCGTGGCCGGCCGCCCGCAGCGGCTCGGCCACCCGGCTGGACAGCATCAGGTCGCTCACCGCGACCAGGACCCGGGCCACCGGGATCAGATCGCCCGGCGCTGGCGGAACTCCCGGCGGACACTCTCCGGGCGGCCCCACATCTGAACCACCTCGGAGCGACCCTCGCGCAACTGGCGTACCTGAAGCGACCCGACGAAACCCTGCTCGTCGAGCCGGGCGAGCACTCCCTTCACGGTCTGCGGAGCGGCCGCCTTGCCGAAACCCCGGGCCACCGAAACCCGCCAGTGCCAGTCCGCCCTCGAGTAGGGCTGCGCGTTGATCTGGCTGAGGATCACGGCGGCGTCGATGTATCTGCTTTCGTCCTCGATCCGGAGGTCGAACTCGAGATCGGTCCAGTCGGAGGGGAGCGAGTCGAGTACTTCCTGGAACTCCGGAGCGAGAGACATGGGCCAAGCCTACCGCCCGCGGCCGAGACCGGTGAACTCCGGCGAGCGTAGTATTGGAACCGATGGCCACAGTCTCAATCCCTCCGCCGGAAGGACCCGGCCCCACGTCCGGACCGGCTCCCGGCCTTGATGCCGAGTACCGGCAGGTTCGCGAGGAGTGCGCGGTCTACCGTCCTGACCATCGGGCCTGGATCACGGTCACCGGAGCGGACGCGGCCGAGTACCTCCAGAGTCAGGTGACCAACGAGATCGAGTCCCTGACCCCCGGGTCCGGCTGCTACGCGTTGCTGCTGAACCGGAAGGGACACATCCAGGCCGAGATGCGGATCCTGCGGCTGGCCGATGACGAGTTTCTGCTGGAAACCGATGAAGCCCAGCAACCGGGGCTCTTCGGGCACCTCGCCATGTACCGGATCGGGAGAAAGGTCGAGGTGGCCGAGGTTGAGCGTGCGATCCTGACCCTGCTCGGCCCCGGTACCCCGGAAGTGGCCGGGCTCGCCCCGGGCTCCGAGCATTCGTTCGTGAGCACCGTGTTCGCCGGCGCCGACTGTCTCGCGGTCGCGACCCGGTTCGGCCTCGACCTGCTCTGCGATCCCGCCGACCGGGATGCAGTCGGAGAGGAACTCGAGCGCCGCCGCGCGGTCCCGGTCTCGGAAACGGCCACAGAGATCCTGCGAGTGGAGGCGGGGCGACCCCGCTTCGGCCGGGACATAAGCGAGGCCTCGATGCCGGCCGAGGCGGGACTGGTCGAGCGGGCGGTCAACTTCGAGAAGGGCTGCTACATCGGCCAGGAACCGGTCGCCCGGCTGCACTACCGGGGTCGTCCGAACCGTCACCTGCGCGGTCTCCGGTTCGAAGGCCCGGTCGACCCCGGGGACCTGGTGCTGCTCGAAGAGCGGGAGCTCGGGACGGTCGGCAGTGCCGTGATCTCCCCCGCGCTCGGTCGGATCGGCCTGGCGGTCCTGAGGCGGGAGGCCGAGCCGGGGATGAAAGTCACCGTGGTCTCCGACGGAATCGAGCTCGAGGCCGAGGTGGTTGAACTTCCGTTCCGGGAGACGGGACCGTGAGCGACGGACCCGGCCCCCACCGGCGCCAGGGACTCGGTGGCCGGACCCTCGATTCCGACAGCCCGCTTTTCGGTGGCCGGGATGAAGTGACCGGGACGGGGCCGGCCCCTCCGGCGGCCGGGGAGTCCACCCCGAATGATGGGAACAGTGCCCTGAAGGCCGCCGCGGCAGTAGCGGAAAGTGCGATCGCCAACGGCGAGAATCCGGCGACCGGATCACGGGACCTGACCGCCCTCGCGGAACTTCGGGAGCTGCTGCCGGCCGCGGAACCGGACCGCTCGCTGGATGACTGGGGACGCTCCGAAACGGTCATCTCCCTGATGGAACCGCTGCTCAATTTCTACTACCGGTACTGGTTCCGGGTGGAGACCGAGGGCCTGGAGAACGTGCCGGACAGTGGCGGTGCCCTGCTGGTTTCCAACCACTCGGGTGCGTTGCCGCCCGACGCGCCGATGATCATGCAGGCGATCCGCAACGAGCACTCGAATCCGCGGCCGCTCTACATGCTTGGCGAACACTGGTTCAAGGGGTATCCGGGGGTCTCGATGCTGGTCAACAAGATCGGGATGGTCCCCGCCCACCGGGAGAACGCCCAGCGACTGCTCCGCGACGAGGGCCAGCTCGCCGTGGTCTTCCCCGAGGGCCAGAAGGGGACCCGCAAGATGTACTGGCAGCGCTACCGGCTGCGGCGTTTCGGGCGCGGCGGCTTTGTCCGCACGGCGATCCGGGCCCGGGTGCCGATCGTCCCGATCGCCCTGATCGGGGCCGAGGAAGCCATGCCGATCTTCGCCCACTTCCGCCTGCTCCAGCGGCTCACCGGCCTGATCTACTTTCCGCTGACCCCTTCCTTCCCCCACTTCGGCCTGGCCGGCCCGCTGATGTACCTTCCGGCCAAGTTCAGGATCCGGTTCCTCGAACCGATCGACATGAGCGAGTACCCGGTCGAGACGATCGATGATCCGGCCGAGATCCAGGCGATCAGCGAACGGATCCGCGGACGGATCCAGCACGAACTGGACGACATGGTCGAGGCCCGCGAGTCGGTCTGGCTGGGTTGACGCCAGCCGGTCGGATACATTCCCGGCGTGAGGGAAACTCGATCGTGAGGGGATTCCGGCTCTTCCTGTCGGCGCTTGCCGGTCTGGCCCTGCTCGCCACCGGCTGTGGGAAGGTTCACGAGAACCAGCCCCGGCCGCCGATCCCGGCGGTGATAAGCGTGAGCGTCGGCCACCGGCAGATCGACGTTTCCCCCGAGGTGTCCGGGGCCCCGGGCGAGACCGGCCCGGAGCTGAATCAGAACTGGAACGCTCCACGAAATCAAGCGGATCGTGACGCCCCGCTCGTGGTCCGGGTGGCCGTGGCCAACCTGACCAGGGAAGACACGAGGCTCACGGTGGAGGGTCCGGCCGGCCGCACGATCCCGCTCACCGGGTCCGGCTCGGCCAGCTTCACGATGGCGATGCCGACCGGGATCTACCGGCTGAGTTCCCCGGTCAGCGCCGGAACCCGGCGGTTTGCGGTTGAGGGCAGCCGGATCTCCTCGGGCGGCGACGTACTCATCCCCTGAGATGTGCCGCCGCCTGATGGCGCGCCATTTGTAGGATGGCCCAACCTTTTCCGAACCCTTGAGAGGAGCGAAGTGTCCCTGGACCTCGCAGAAGTAAGCAAGCTTGACGTTGAGCCGGGCGAGCTGCCCGAAACGATGGCCGCCTGGGTCATCCGCCCCGAAACCGAGGGCGAACCGAAGGATGCCTTCCAGCTGGAAGAGATCGAGACCCCCGAACCCGGTGCCTTCGAGGTGATCGTCCGGGTGATGGCTGCCGGGGTCAACTTCAACAACGTGTGGGCGGCGCTGGGCAAGCCGGTTCCGGTGTGGCGCTACGGCGATCACCCCGAGTTCGGTCACCACATCGGCGGCTCGGATGCATCCGGCGTGGTCTGGAAGGTAGGCGAGGGTGTCACCCAGTGGAAGCCCGGCGACGAGGTCGTGGTCCACTGCAACCAGGCCTCCTACGAGGACGTCGAGGTTCACGGACTCGACCCTCTTGCCGCCCCGAGCCAGCGGATCTGGGGGTACGAGACCACCTGGGGCTCGTTCGCCCAGTTCACCAAGGTCCAGGCCCAGCAGCTGCTGCCGCGGCCGAAGAACCTGTCCTGGGCCGAGGCTTCCTCCTACGGTCTCACCTACTTCACCGCCTACCGCATGCTGATGGACCAGGCGAAGCTCCAGGCCGGCCACAACGTGCTGATCTGGGGCGCTGCCGGCGGGCTCGGGGTGTTTGCCACCCAGCTCTGCAAGGCGGCCGGCGCAAATGCGGTCGGTGTGGTCTCCTCGGACGAGAAGGGTGAACTGGTCAAGAAGCTCGGCGCGGTCGGCTACATCAACCGCAACGAGTTCTCCGGCATGATGCGGACCGGCAACGAGACCGCGGAAGAGGAGAAGGAGCGCTTCAAGGTGTCGCGTGCCTTCGGCAAGCGGGTCAAGGAGATTCTCGGTGACGCGCCGGACATCGTGTTCGAGCACGTCGGCCAGGCCACCTTCCCGACCTCGGTCTTCGTGGTCAAGCCGTTCGGCAAGGTCGTCATCTGTGGTGCCACCTCGGGCCACAACCTCGATTTCGACGTGCGTTATCTCTGGATGCGCCAGAAGCAGATCATCGGATCGCACTTCGCCAACGCCTACGAGTCGATGCGGGCAAATCAGCTGATGAGCGAGGGGAAGATCCGTCCGGTGCTCTGGAAGACGATGGGATTCGAGGACATCCCCGGCGCCCACCAGATGATGCGCGAGAATCAGCATCTCGGCAAGATCGCCTGCCTGATCGGCGCGACCAGCGAAGATGAGGGTCGTGAAGAGGAAGGGCCCGGCGCAATTCACGCCGAGGTCGGCGGCTGAGAACCGGAACCACCCGAAACGGAGACGAAACCAGATGGCACATGTATCCGAGATTTCCTGGCACGTGACCCCCTTCCGGGCGCAGCGCTGGATCGACCGGTGGGAGCCGGCTGCCGCGAAGGCAACCGAGTACGGTGCCACCGACTGGGCGATCTACCGTTCCGAGGAGGACCCGCTGCTGTTCCGGCAGGTCAGCACCTGGGAGAACAAGAGTGACTTCGAGGCCTGGTGGTTCTCGGAGGAGGTCTCCGAGACCCGCGAGGCGGTGATCGACCTGTTCGACAAGCCGCTGCTGCCGAAATGGCTGGCCCCGGTGATCTCCGGCTAACCCACCCAACACGCGCCGAGGTGTCGTTTTTCCGGCATAGTGCCGGAAAAACGACATCTCGATGGCCTGTTGTGGGTCAGAAGGGGTCGGGCATCTTCACATCGGCACTGACAAAGCTGCCCCGGGCACCGCGGGCACCGTCCTTGGAACCGATCGAGATCGTCGTGTCGCGGCCTTCGAGCTTGTAGCCGTGGTGATCGTCGAACACCGCGAGCCGCTTCCCGTTGACGATTCCGACCAGTCTTGCCGTGCTCGGCTTGAGCCGGTCGACACCGTTGTAGGCCCGGAAGGTGATCCGGTTGGCCTCACCCATCTTCCGGACAACCGACCGGTTCTTGCCGAACTTCAGGTACTTGATCTTGCCGTCGACGAGTTTCTTCCTGAGGGAGTACTGGCCGGTCCAGGGCAGCACTGCAAACTGGTAGCGGCTGCCGTCGGCGGCCTGGCGCAGGTTCACGGCGACCCAGGTGCGGCGGGCCACCTTCTTCGGGGTCTGGACAAAGAGCCGGGCGGTGATCGCAGCCTGAAGGTCACGGCCGACCACGGGGATGTTGTAAAAGCACTCCCGGGTACGCTTGCCGACCTCGACCCGCAGCGACTTGGTCGATCCCTTCCGTGAGCAGTTGGCCTTGCTGCCGAACTGGCGGATCTTGTCAACGGCATCGGGGGACCGCATGCTGTTGCTGTAGAGGGGGAGGCTGGTGACCGCACCGGCATCCCGGACGGCGAGGCCGAGTCCGGCGAGGGACAGGGCGCAGAGGGCCAGAAGGATCAGGAGAACGGGCCGAATGGCCGCTTGAGGGGTAGTGGAGCTCATATGTAGAAGCCTAAACACCGTTTCCGGCCAAAGGGTGCGGACCGGGAAGGCGGACCGGATTGTGCGTCTGCTCACGGAAAGCTCCCGCAGGATTCCGCACCCGGCGCCGGATCATGTGGCCGACAGTTATCGTTTCCGTAATGAGCGACCACCGTCTTGAGCAGCGCGATCGACCCTGGGTCATGCGTACCTACGCGGGCCACTCCGATGCCCGCCGGTCAAACGAGCTTTACCGGAGCAATCTGGCCAAGGGCCAGACGGGGCTTTCGATCGCCTTCGATCTCCCGACCCAGACCGGCTACGACCCGGATGACGTGATGGCACGAGGCGAGGTCGGCAAGGTCGGGGTTTCGGTCGCCCATCTCGGTGACATGGAAACCCTGCTGGACCAGATCCCGCTGGACAACATGAACACCTCGATGACGATCAACGCGGTCGCCGCCTGGATGCTCGGGCTGTACGTTGCCGCCGCCGAGAACACCGGGGTGGATCGCTCCCAGCTCAACGGCACCACCCAGAACGACATCATCAAGGAGTACCTCTCCCGCGGCACCTACGCCTTCCCGCCGGAGCCGTCGATGCGGTTGATCGCCGACATGGTCTCCTTCACCGTGAACGAGGTTCCGAGCTGGAACCCGATCAACATCTGCAGCTACCACCTGCAGGAGGCCGGGGCCACTCCGGTACAGGAGATCGCCTACGCCCTTTCGACCGCGGTCGCGGTACTGGATGAGGTCAAGGCACGCGGCCAGGTTTCCGACGCGGACTTCCCCAAGGTGTTCGGCCGAATCTCCTTCTTCGTCAACGCCGGCATCCGCTTCATCGAGGAGATCGCCAAACTGAAGACGATGGGCCGGCTCTGGACCGAGATCGGCCGGGAGCGTTACGGCGTCACCGACGAGAAGATGCTGCGTTTTCGTTACGGGGTGCAGGTCAACTCGCTCGGGCTGACCGAGGCTCAGCCGGAAAACAACGTTCAGCGAATCGTGATCGAGGCGCTGGCGGTCACCCTGGCCCGGGATGCCCGGGCCCGCGCCCTTCAGCTCCCCGCCTGGAACGAGGCGATGGGCCTCCCCCGCCCCTGGGATCAGCAGTGGAGCCTTCGGATCCAGCAGGTTCTGGCCTTCGAGACCGACCTGCTCGACTACCCGGACATCTTCGCCGGGTCCGAGGTGATGGAGGGGCTGGTCGGCGAGTTCACCCGTGGCGCCAAGGACGAGATGGCTGTGGTCGCCGAGAAGGGCGGTGCGGTTGCCGCGGTGCCTTACATGAAGGCCCGGCTGGTTGAATCCCACCGGGAACGCTTCAACCGGATCGAGAACGGGGAGCAGAAGGTGGTCGGGCTCAACTGCTACGAGACCACCGAGGACTCGCCGCTCACCGCCTCGGCCGATGGCGGCATCATGAAACCCGACCCCGAGGTGGAGCGGGAACGGATCGAGGCGCTTGAGGCCTGGCGCTCCGGACGGGATCAGGCGGCCGTGGATGCCGCCTTGGCCGAGGTCGCCCGGGTTGCCGGCACTGACGAGAACATCATGCCTTCGACGATCGCGGCAGCCAAGGCCGGGGCGACCACCGGCGAGTGGGCCTCCACCCTGCGCGAGGCCTTCGGGGCCTACCGCGGCCCGACCGGGGTCGGCGGAGCCGCCCCCGCGGGGGACCGGGATGCGCTGGCCGAGACCCGGAGCCGGGTCGAGGAGGTTTCCGAACGGATTGGCCACCGGATCCGGCTGCTGGTCGGCAAGCCGGGACTCGACGGACACTCGAACGGCTCCGAACAGATCGCGCTCCGGGCCCGCGATGTCGGCATGGAAGTGATCTACCAGGGCATCCGGCTCACCCCCGAACAGATCGCCGAATCAGCGGTCCAGGAGGATGTGGACCTGGTCGGTCTCTCGATCCTTTCCGGCTCCCACCTGGAGCTGATTCCCGAGGTGGTCCGGCTGCTCCGCGAGCAGGGAGTTGACGTTCCCGTGGTCGCCGGAGGCATCATCCCGCCGGCAGATGCCGAGCAGTTGCGGGAGATCGGTGTAGCCGGGGTCTTCACCCCGAAGGATTTCGACATGAACGAGATCATGGACGAGTTCGTGACCCTGATCGCGAAGCACAACGAGAGCCAGGCCCAGCCGGCCTGAGCCGCAGGTCGACTTCAGGACCAGGAACGGGAGACGGCGATGTCAGACAAGATCGATCTGCTGAGAAACGGCATTCCGGCCGAGGTTGCCGTGGTGATCCTGGCGATCGTGATCCTGCCGGTGATCGCCCTGGTCGTGTCCGGTCGTCGCGAGGGCGACGCCGGGGAGAACGTCCTGCGGCTCACCGGATTCCTGCTCTGCGCCGCCGGCCTGGTCGTCGCCGGATACGTCTTCTACACCGCTGTCATCCTGAACGAGATCCCGCAGTGCGTCGGCGGGGGAGGTGGCTGCTCGGTGGTCGAGAAGAGCAAGTACTCCCACCTGCTCGGGATCCACGTTTCCGTTTTCGGCCTGATTGGCTATCTGCTGATCCTCGGCTGTTTCGTCTGGCGGGGCGATCGGGCCCGGATCGCGGGTCTCGCCCTCTCCCTGTTCGGCTTCGCCTTCAGCCTCTACCTCACCTACCTGGAACTCTGGGAGATCCTGGCGATCTGCCAATGGTGCGTGACCAGCGCGGTCCTCATGACCATGCTGTTCGTGATCTCGGCCGTCCGGCTCTGGCGCCACTACGGCCTGGACGAAACCAACCCCTGATCCGCCCGGTTGGGTAGGATTCCCGCTTCATGGCTACCGGACCGCAGCAGAAGAGGAAAGAACTCCGCGAGAAGCGCCTGAAGGCGGAAGCGGAGGCAAAGCGCGCCGACAAGCGCCAGGACATGGGCAAGATCGTCGGTGCGATCGCCGGGGTGGTCGTCCTTGCCGTGGTCGTGGTCGTGGTGCTGAGCATCACCGGCAGTGACGACAAGAAGAGTGGCGGCAGCGAAAGCTCGGCCAGCGTGGAGAAGCTGCTCAAGGGCATCCCTCAGTCCGGCACCCTGCTCGGCGACCCCAAGGCCAAGGTGACTCTGGTCGAGTTCGCCGATCTCCAGTGCCCCGCCTGCCAGCAGTACGCCGAACAGGTCCTGCCCGACATCATTTCCGGGCCGGTCAAGGATGGCACCGCGAACTTCGATCTGCACCAGTGGACGATCCTCGGACCGGACTCGACCACCGCGGCCTACGCCGCCTACGCGGCAGCAGAGCAGAATCGGTACTGGCAGTTCATCGAAAACTTCTACGCCAACCAGGGCCAGGAGAATGCGGGCTACGTGACCGACGAGTTCCTGACCGACATTGCCGAGAAGGCCGGCGTTCCCGACCTCGACAAGTGGAATGAGGACCGGGCCGACGAGTCGAGGTGGGAGAAGCAGCTCACCGAAACCGACAACAAGGCATCCGATCTCGGCCTGACCGGCACCCCGGGCTTCGCGATCCAGGTCGATGGTGGCGAACTCCAGCAGCTGGAGGACACCGGTTCCGCCGAGGCGATCAACAAGGCCCTCGAGAAAGCCGCCAAACAGGCCGGCTGAGTCTGACTCCGAACACCGGTCCTACCCGTTTTCCGGCTTCGCCGGAGAGCGCCGAGGTCGGGGTCGCGCAAAGATAGCCGTATGGAAATGGACGCACCGATCACCTCCTGGCTGCGCTGCTACCGCTGCTGGTCACGGAACCTGGAGGTCCAGGTCCACTACGACGCGATCCGCCGGGTCGATCCGGAGACCGGGATCCCGCAGGAAGGTGAGGACGAGATCCAGGAGTCGGTGGTTCAGTGTCTCGACTGCATGCACGACCAGCCCCATCTCACGTTCGAACGCGACCGGGTGGTGCCGATCCTGGACCGCTGGGAGCGGCTGGTCACCGGGACGCCCTGGGTGGCCTCGTGCACCGTAAACGTCGATGCCGAACAGGTTGAGGCCTGCGCCGGACCGGAGGCGATCGAGTCGCTCACCTACGCCGCCTTCGGTGACGCCGGAACCCGTGAGTTCTTCGCCCACGTCCGTTTCCACAAGCACCTCGAGGACGAGATCGCGATCCACCTGCTGGTCGAGTTCTATGCCCGCTCCGTGGAGGAGGCAACCGAGGTGCTGACCGACTCGGCCCGCGGGGCGATCGAGATCACCTCGCTGGCGGAGGAGTCCCGGCCTCCGGCGCACGCCTCCGGCGACGCCCACTAGCGGGCGGCCCGGCGGGACCACCAGCGTCCCGCTGGCGGCGTCATTCGCTTGACGATTTGGGAACGTACAAAAGTACGCCCCCTGCACCGTCTGCGCTCAAGTCCTTGCCAGCGAACCGCTGGAGGCCCCGGCGGACCACCCGCCTCCGGCTCTAATCCTCGGCAGCCGCCCCCTGAGTCTCCGCAGGACACCACCCGCTGGACTTAACGGGAAGCTGACCGACCGGGGATGGTGGCTTCGTTACCCACGCCTGTGCGGTATTCGGCCCCACCTTCGATCGATTCCTTGCATCCACGCCCCAGGACAGCACCCGCTAGACAATCGAGGAGCCGGTCAGCGGGCAGCGCCCAGGGTGCTCCTCCTGGGGGTGGCCAGGAGTGAGCTCAAGGCCCCAGCGGGTCGTGCCCAGGGGCCTCCAGCCGCGCGCTGCCAAGGAGGCAAGCGAAGTGGGTGAAGGGGGCGTACTGAAAGTACGTTCCCGAGCCCACGAGCGTCCGACGAAGGCAGCGCGTGGCTGGTGGTTCCTGGGCGCGTTGCCCGAACCACTCAGTCGACGTTGCCTTCTTCGTGGGTCCCCGGGGTCTTCTTCGGGATCAGCGCGGTGCGCTTGAAGTCGGCGACCAGCAGGCCGTCCTGGTTGTAGACGCGGGTGTGAACCTTGACGATGCCGCGGTCCGGCTTCGACTTCGACTCGCGGACATCCAGCACCTCGGACTCGCAGAACAGCGTGTCGCCGTGGAAAACCGGGTTCGGGTGGTTGAGCTCATCGGTGGCGAGGTTGGCGATCGCCTTGCCGGTGAAGTCCGAGACCGTCATGCCGACCGCCAGCGAGTAGACCAGCGGACCGACCACCACGTTCCTGCCCTGCTGGGAGGCCTTGGCGTGCACATCGTTGATGTGCAGCGGGTGGTGGTTCATGGTCATCAGGCAGAACATGTGGTCGTCAAACTCGGTGACCGTCTTGGCCGGCATGTGCTTGTAGACCGCGCCAACCTCGAACTCCTCGAGGTAGCGGCCATACTGGTGCGAGCCGGAGGCTTCACGCTCGGCCGCGTCGGTGGTGAACTCGTTTGCTTCGCTCATCTGTTGTCGCGTTTCCTTTGTTGGTGGGGCCGATCCGGCGCGGGCGACCGAAGCCGCCCGGGGACGGCTTGGTCAGTGGACCTTCTTGAGCTTTGCCCGCTGTTCGTGGGTCTCGATGACCCGGACGATCAGTTTGGCCACGTTCGTGTCTCCCTCGAACCGGATGTGGCCGGTTTCGGCCGCCCTCCGGAAAGAGGAGATCGTGCTCTTCGGGTCTGCCAGCTGGTTGAACTGTGCCCGGTCGATCTCGACCCGGCAGCGTTCATCCTCTCCTCTGCCCTTGCTCACCTTCGGCCCGGGGACTTCGACCCTGTAGGTCTGCATGTCTCCCTTGGCACGGATATCGAGCCCGAAGACCAGCTTCAGTTTCTTCAGGGCCGGAACCTGTTCCTCCAGGTTATTCGCGACCAGCTCGATCATCTCTGCGGTTGAGGCCATAGTGAGTGTGTATCAGTCGCGACGGATCTCGGGGTCGGGGATCACTTGATCCCGACCCCGGACCCGCCGTCTGCCTTTCAGATCCTGTGTCGCTGGAGCAGCTTCTTGCCGATCACCATGCGCTGGATCTCGGAGGTGCCCTCCCCGATCAGCAGCAGTGGAGCGTCCCGGTAGAGCCGTTCGATCTCGTACTCCTTCGAGTAGCCGTAGCCACCGTGGATGCGGAAGCACTCCTCGACGCACTCCTTGCCGGTCTCGGAAGCCAGGAGCTTGGCCATCCCGGCCTCGAGGTCGGAGCGGATCCCGGCGTCCTTCATCCTGGCGGCCTTGCGAGTGACCAGACGGGCCGCTTCGAGCTTGGTCGCCATGTCGGCCAGCTTGAACTGGATCGCCTGGTGGGCAGCGATCGGCTTGCCGAAAGTCTTCCGCTCCTGGCTGTACTGGAGGGCGAGCTCCAGGGCACGGGTGGCGATCCCGACGCCCCGGGCGGCGACGTTCACACGGCCAACCTCAAGTGCGTCCATCATCTGCGGGAAGCCCTTGTTGAGGCCGACTTCCTCGCCGCCGAGAATGTTCTCCGAGGGGCAGCGGTAGCCGTTGTAGACGAGCTCGGTCGACTCGACGCCCTTGTAGCCCATCTTCTTGATCTTGGGTGGCACGTTCAGGCCGGCGTAAGGGCCGGTGTTCTCCTCGACCCAGGGCTCCTTCTCGGTGATGAAGCAGGTCATTCCCTGGTGGGCCTTTTCCGCGTCGGGATCGGTCTTGACCAGCAGGAAGACGAGGCTGGAGCCGAGACCGTTGGTGACCCACATCTTCTGGCCGTCGATCACCCAGTCGTCACCGTCCTTCTTGGCGCCGGTCTTGATGCCCTGGACGTCGGAACCGACCTCCGGTTCGGAAAGCGAAAAGGCGGCCCGCATCTCGCCGGTGGCCATCTTCGGCAGGTACTTCTGCTTCTGCTCCTCGCTGCCGAACTGCTGCAGCAGGTAGATCCCGATGAAGTGGGTGTTGACCACGCCGGAGATCGAGATCCAGCCGCGGGAGAGCTCCTCGACGATCAGCTCGTAGGTGGAGAGGTCGAGGCCCATGCCGCCGTACTCCTCGGCTACGGTCACTCCGAACAGGCCGAGCTCCTTCATCTGCTCGACGATCGGCTCGGGATAACTGTCCTCGTGATCGTACTTTTCGGCGTTGGGGATGATCTGATCGTCGACGAACTGGCGGACCATCTCGACGATGGCTTCCTGGTCCTCGGTCAGCTCCTGATAGGTCGCTTCGGACATGGCTCCTCTTGGGGTTGATGGCGCTGAAGTTTCAAAGCGCGGCGTGGCGCGAAAAGAGGCCCGCGAAAGGCGCGGGCGACGGGAGCCACAGGATACAGCGGAAGGGGCTCTCGATGCCGCGTGAATCGGCATCCGGTCAGGTGATCAGAGGCGCCAGCCGTAGGCGCGGGTTTCGGCGTCCGGTTTGAGCCGTTCGTAGAAGCGCCGGGCATCCACTCGTGCAGTGCCGGTGTCCAGCTCAAGGTGGGTGGCCCCCTGCTCCCCGGCCCACTCGAACGCCCGGGTCAGCAGCAGTTCACCGACCCCGCGGGAACGCTCCCTGGGATCGACGGCAAGATCCTCGACCCAGCAGCGAAGTCCGTAGCGAACCGACCGGAGATCGAGGTAGGCGGAGCAGAACCCGGCCACGCTCTGATCTGCTCGAGTCGCGACCAGGACCACGCTCTGCCCAGACTCGACCGCCTCGGCCAGGGCCCGTTCCGCGGTCGCTTCGTCCCAGGTCGGGGGTCGACTGCCCGGCGGGGCGAACAGCCACTCGTAGCAGGGAAGGATCGCCGGAATGTCGTCGGCGCCCGCTTCCCGGATCAGTTCGCTCATCCGGGAAGCCTTCCACACCGGTCGGACCGGGCGGAAGGCGGCGCAGGAGAGCCGATTCCGGATACGCTCCCCGTTGGCGCTGAACCCTCTTTTCGCGCCCAGACAGAGATTCCCTCAACCCAAGGAGCACCTTGCGTAACCCCAGGAACTTCTTCAAGCCGATGGCGATCGGCGCCCCCGATCCGGTCACCGAGATTCCGTTCGGCCCCTCCCGGATGATCCACTTCTTCGATCCCTCGAACGAGAAGATGGCGGCCAAGGTGCCGGACATGGCCAAGCAGGCCGACATCCTGCTGGGCAACCTCGAGGACGCGGTCCCGGTCGACGCCAAGGAAGCCGCCCGGGCCGGTCTGGTCAAGGTTGCCAGGGAGGCCGACATGGGCGACACCCCGCTCTGGACCCGGATCAACTCGCTGGAGAGTCCCTGGGTCCTCGACGACCTGACCACCCTGGTCACCGAGGTCGGCAACCGGATCGACGTCGTGATGGTCCCCAAGGTCGAAGGCCCGTGGGACATCCACTACGTCGACCAGCTCCTGGCCCAGCTCGAGGCCAAGGGAAAGGTGACCCGGCCGATCCTGATCCACGCTCTGCTGGAGACCGCCCAGGGTGTGATCAACGTCGAGGAGATCGCCGCCGCCAGCCCCCGAATGCAGGGGATGAGCTTCGGTCCGGCCGACCTCGCCGCCTCCCGCCGGATGAAGACCACCCGTGTCGGCGGTGGGCACCCCGGTTACCGGACCATGGCCGATCCGGATGCGGACGACCCGGAGGCCCCGCGGGCGACCTTCCAGCAGGATCCGTGGCATTACTCGATCGCCCGCATGGTCGACGCCTGCACCTCGAACGACATCCTGCCGTTCTACGGACCGTACGGCGACATCAAGGATCTGGCCGGCTGTGAAACCCAGTTCCGAGCCACCTTCCTGCTCGGCTGTGTCGGCGCCTGGTCGCTCCACCCCGCCCAGATCGCGGTCGCCAAGAAGGTGTACTCACCGCCGGTGGACGAGGTGATCTTCGCCAAGAAGGTGATCGAGTCGATCCCGGATGGCCGCGGAGTCCACATGATCGACGGCAAGATGCAGGACGACGCCACCTGGAAGCAGGCCAAGGTGATGGTCGAACTGGCCGAGATGCTGGCCGCCAAGGATCCGGAGCTCAAGGAGCAGTACGGCTTCTAGCCCCATCCAGAACCGAGGTGTCGATTTTCCGGCATAGTGCCGGAAAATCGACACCTCGGCGGTCTTTTGGGGGGTTATGCGATCGAGGGGGCCTCGGGGAGATGCGCCAGCGCGTCTTCGAGCTCGTCCTCGGGGAGTTCGAGGTCGGTGAGCTCACCGGCCAGGAAGGCCTGGTAGGCGGACATGTCGAAGTGGCCGTGACCGGAGAGTCCGAGCAGGATCACCCGCTCCTCGCCGGCCTGCTTCGCGGCTTCGGCTTCCTCGACCACCGCGCGGATCGCGTGTGACGGCTCCGGGCCGGGGATGATCCCCTCGGTCCGGGCGAACAGCAGCGCCGCCTCGAAGGCCTGGCTCTGGAGCACGGCGGTGGCCTCGACCATGCCCTCCTTGACGAAGGCACAGAGGCTCGGGGCGTCACCGTGGTAGCGCAGCCCGCCGGAGTGAACCGGGGGCGGCACGAAGTTGTGGCCGAGCGTGTACATCGGCATCAGCGGGGTCATTCCGACCGTGTCGCCGAAGTCGTAGGCGTACCGGCCCTGGGTCAGGGTCGGGCAGGCGGCCGGCTCCGCCCCGAGGAACCGGGTGGTCCTGCCGTTGCGGATGTTCTCCCTGAGGAACGGGTTGATCAGCCCGGCGAAGTTGGAGCCACCGCCGACACAGCCGACCACCACATCCGGGTACTCCCCGGCCATCTCCATCGCGGCGATCGCCTCTTGGCCGATCACCGTCTGGTGCAGACAGACGTGGTTCAGCACCGAGCCGAGGGCGTAGTTGGCGTTCTCGGCTCCGGCGGCAACTTCGACCGCTTCCGAGATCGCGATTCCGAGCGAGCCGCTTTCGTGGTCGGCCTGGGAGCGGCCGGCTTCGGTCAGGTTCGAGGGGCTGCGGTGGACGGTGCCACCCCAGGTCTCGATCATCGAGCGGCGGTACGGCTTCTGGTCGTAGGAGACGCCGACCATGAACACCTCGCACTCGATCCCGAACATCTGGCAGGCCATCGAGAGGGCCGAGCCCCACTGGCCGGCTCCGGTCTCGGTAACCAGCTTCTCGATTCCGGCCTCACGGTTGTAGTAGGCCTGCGCGACCGCCGAGTTCGGCTTGTGCGAGCCGGCCGGTGAGGTGCCCTCGTACTTGTAGTAGATGTGGGCGGGAGTGCCGAGCGCCTGCTCGAATCGGGTTGCACGAATCAACGGGGTCGGGCGCCAGAGTTTGTAGATCTCCCGGACCTCTTCCGGAATCTCGATCGTCGGCTCCGGCGACATCTCCTGCTCGATCAGGCTCATCGGGAAGATCGCGGAGAGATCGTCGGGGCCGGCCGGCTCACCGGTGGCCGGGCTCAGCGGCGGCAGCGGCTCACTCGGTGCGTCGGCCATGATGTTGATCCAGCTCGTCGGGATCGCGGACTCCGGCAGAAGGAACTTCTTGGTCTCCTCACTCATGGAGCGCAGTCTAGACCCGACGCGCGGGGTGTGTCTGCCGACTGAAGCCGGGTTCAGGCCAGCCCGGGCAGGGCGGCGATGACAGCGGGCAGGGCTCGGCGGGCGACCGTGATCACCTCGTCCAAGTCGAGGCGGGCCGGGTCGAGTCCGGCCGCGACGTTTCCGACCGGGCAGACCGCGGCGTATTCGAGACCGGCCTCGCGGGCGAGCACCGCCTCCGGCATCGAGGTCATGCCGACGATCGTGCAGCCGTCCCGCTTCAGCCGCTGTACCTCGGCCGCGGTCTCGAACCGGGGTCCGTCGGTCACTCCGTAGATCCCCCCGGTGACCAGCGGAACGTCACTGCCCGCCTGTTCCCCGAGCGCAGCAGTCACCCTCTTTCGCCAGCCGGGCGAGTAGGGCTCGGTGAAATCGAGGTGTACCGGGGGATCCTCCGGTCCGGAAAAGGTCCGCTCCCGCCCCGAGGTGTAATCGATCAGCTGGTCGGGAACGACCAGGACCCCGGGCACACAGTCGGGATCGATCCCGCCCACGGTCCCGACGGCGAGGATCCGGCTGACGCCGGCCAGACGCAGCGCCTCGATGTTCGCCCGGAAGTTGACCCGGTGAGGTGCGACCGAATGCCTCTCCCCGTGGCGGGCAAGAAAGGCGACCGGGGTCCCGCCCACCGCACCGAGCCTCACCGGCCCGGAGGCGGTGCCCCAGCCGGTTTCGGCCGTCCGGGATCCGGTCGGCCGGTAGCCGGGCGTCCCCTCCAGCGTGTAGAGGCCGCTTCCCCCGATCACTCCGAGCAAAGCGGCCTCCGGTCAGGCTTTCCGATCAGGCACCGAGGCGTTCCTTGAGCGCCTCGAACTGCCGGTGGATCTCGTCGGGCAGATCGTCCCCGAACCGGGCGAGATGCTCCTCGACCTGGGGCAGCTGGTCACGCAGCGCATCCTCGTCGACCGAGAGCAGCTCACTCAGGGCCTCCCCGGTCAGGTCGAGACCGTCCACGTTCAGTCCGTCGATACTCGGCAGCAGACCAAACGAGGTCTCGACCGTCTCGCCCTCGCCGTTGCAGCGGTTGAAGACCCACTCGAGCACCCGGCTGTTTTCGCCGAAGCCAGGCCAGATGAACTTGCCGGCTTCGTCCTTGCGGAACCAGTTGACGTAGAACACCTTCGGCAGGACCGCCCCTTCGCGCTCCCCGATCTTCAGCCAGTGATCGAAGTAGTCGGCCATGTTGTAGCCGCAGAAGGGCAGCATCGCCATCGGATCGAATCGCAGCGCTCCGACCGCACCGGCGGCGGCGGCCGTGGTTTCGGAAGACATGGTCGCACCGAGGTAGACCCCGTGATTCCAGTCACGGGCCTCGGTCACCAGAGGCACCACCGAGGCCCGGCGTCCACCGAAGAGGAAGGCATCGATCGGCACTCCGGCCGGATCCTCCCACTCGGGTGCGATCGTCGGGCACTGGGCGGCAGGGACCGCGAAACGGGCGTTCGGGTGGGCCGCCTTCTCGCCGGATTCCGGGGTCCAGTCGTTGCCGTGCCAGTCGATCAGGTGATCCGGGGTGGTGCCCATGTCTTCCCACCACACGTCACCGTCATCGGTTTTCGCACAGTTGGTGAAGATCGTGTTCTCCCCGATCGAGGCCATCGCGTTCGGGTTGCTCTGCTCCGACGTGCCGGGGGCGACTCCGAAGAAGCCGGCTTCCGGGTTGACTGCCCGCAGACGGCCTTCATCGTCGAACTTCATCCAGGCGATGTCGTCACCGACCGTCTCGACCTTCCAGCCGGGAATCGTCGGGATGAGCATCGCCAGGTTGGTCTTGCCGCAGGCCGAGGGGAAGGCCCCGGTCACGTACTTGACCTCGCCGGCCGGGTTGGTCAGTTTCAGGATCAGCATGTGTTCGGCCATCCAGCCCTCGTCCCGGGCCATCGCCGAGGCGATCCGCAGCGCGAAGCACTTCTTGCCGAGCAGCGCGTTGCCGCCGTAGCCGGAGCCGTAAGACCAGATCTCGCGGGTCTCCGGGTAGTGGACGATGTACTTGTTCTCGGCGTTGCAGGGCCAGGTGACGTCCTCCTCGCCCTCCGCAAGCGGCGCTCCGACCGAGTGGATGCAGGGCACGAAATCCCCGTCGTCGCCGAGCACATCCAGGGCCCCCCTGCCCATCCGGGTCATGATCCGCATCGAGGTGACCACGTAGGGAGAGTCGGTCAGTTCAACCCCGATGTGGGCGATGTCGGAACCGAGTGGGCCCATCGAGAACGGGACCACGTACATGGTGCGGCCCTTCATGCATCCCCGGAACAGGGGTTCGAGAGTGGCCCGCATCTCTGCCGGGTCGCGCCAGTGGTTTGTCGGCCCGGCATCGGCCTCGTCTTCGGAGCAGATGAAGGTCCGGTCCTCGACCCGGGCGACGTCTCCGGGATCGGAGAGTGCCAGATACGAGTTGGGCCGCTTGGCTTCCGACAGCTTCTCGAAGGTACCCGCCTCGACCAGCTCGGCGGCCAGACGGTCGTACTCTTCGGCCGAACCGTCGCACCAGTAGACACGGTCGGGCTGGGTCAGTTCTGCGATCCGATCAACCCATTCCAGCAGCTTGGTGTTCTTGGTCGGCACGGTTACCTCGGTGGCTTCACTCACAGGCGCTCTGTAACTCCTTGGTTCGCGCCCCGTCAGGGGTTGGGCGGGGCGGTGTGTGGCCTTGGCAGGGGTCTCCAGTGGACCCACGGGCGGATTGTTGCGCAGAATCGTCCGGGAAGGCTGTCTCCCGGCGACCCTCCGTTCCGCAGGGGCTTCGCTCAGGGCTTGCGCAAGCGGATCAAACGCAGGTCAGCCCGGTCGTTCAGGACCACCAGCTCGGCCAGCGCCCGGTCACCGTTCCCGGTCCGCACGCGGCAGGCGAAACGGTTATTCGCCCGAACCTCGATGCCGGCGGGACAGTCCACCGCGGCGACCTTCACCCCGGTCGCCGCCTCGACGTCGTACCGGACCGCGATCTCGGTCTTGACCGGGTCGACCACCGCGCCACCACAGCCGGCCAGAGCGACCATGGGCACAAGCAGCGTTCCGACGAGGGTGATCTTTCGAATCGGCGACTTCACGGCCCGGAACCTACCGCTACCGGACCGCCCCCGGATCGGTGCCGTGAACCCGGACCGGACCATCGGCCGCCGATTCCGACCCTTCATATCGGAATACCGGGCTGCTCTCCGGTGGACTAGATTTCCGGATTCCTATGCGCTTCTACGAATACGAGGCCAGAAAGATCGTCGAGCGTGCCGGCATCCCGGTCACCAAGTACGGCTTCTGCCAGTCTGCTGAAGAGGCACGAAAGGCCGCCGAGGAGATCGGTGGGCCGGTCGTGATCAAATCCCAGGTTCTTTCCGGTGGCCGGATGAAGGCCGGCGGGGTCCAGTTCGCCGACACACCGGACGAGGCCGCCGCCCACGCCGAGAAGATCCTCGAGCTCGAGATCAACGGGTTGATGCCGGTCGGGGTCCTGGTCGACCCCAAGGCCGAGGTCAAGCAGGAGTACTACGCCGGGGTGGTCTGGGACGGCACCGCCAAGAAGCCGCTGATGCTGTTCAGCGACATGGGCGGGATCGATATCGAACAGGTCGCCGAGGAGCATCCCGACCACGTCGGCCGCGGCCATGTATCCAATCTCTTCCCGGTCGGTGATTACGAAGCCAAGCAGGTGATCGCCGCCACCGGGGTCACCGGCAGCCAGCTCAACCGGGCCACTCCGATCCTCGCCCGGCTCGCCCGGCTCTTCCTCGAGAACGACATGACTCTGGCCGAGATCAACCCGGTGGCCGAACTGACCGACGGCCGTTTCGTCGCGCTCGATGCCCACATGGAGATGGAGGACGAAGCGGTCGGCCGCCAGAAGCAGCTGCTGCGGAAGGACCTCGGGATCGCCGAGGACGACACCCGCGACCATTACGAACCGAGCGAGTTCGAACGCAACGTGAAGGCGATCGATTCCGCCGACCACCGTGGGGTGATCCAGGGCAAGGACCACGGCTTCCACGGGAACCTCGGACTGGTGATCGGGGCCGGTGGCGGTTCGCTCACCCTGACCGACGCGGTTCGCAGCCAGGGCGGCAAGCCGGCCAACTACTCGGAGATCGGCGGCAACCCGTCGGTGGCCAAGGCCTGCGGCCTGGCCAAGGAGGTCCTGATGAAGGACGGGGTCGAGAAGATCGCGGTGATGATGTCGATCGTTTCCAACACCCGGGTCGACATCGTCGCCCGCGGCGTGATCAAGGCCTGTCTCGAGCTGGACCGGGATCCCGCCGAGACGATCGCGATCTTCCGCATCCCGGGCGCCTGGGAGGACGAGGGCTTCAAGATCCTCGACCGATACGGCGTCGAGTACTGCGACCGCAGCGTCTCGCTCTGGGACGCCGCCGGCCGTGCCGTCGCCAAGATCCAGGGAGCCGCAGCATGAGCATCCTTCTCGACAAGGACACCACCTTCATCGTCCAGGGAATCACCGGCCGTGAGGCGGTCAACTTGGCCCGCGAGTGCCTCGATTACGGCTCGAAGATCGTCGGCGGGGTCACCCCCGGCCGCAAGGGCCGCGTGGTCCACGGCGTGCCGGTGTTCGACACCGTCGCTCAGGCGATCGAGAACCACGGCAGCCAGATCGACGGCTCGGTCGTCACCGTCCCCCCCGGGTTCACCAAGGACGCGGTGGTCGAGGCGCTGGCCAACGGGATCAAGCTGATCGTGGTCGTCACCGAACGGATCCCGCGAGGCGACGTCGCCGAGATGGTCGAGCTGGCCGATCTCAAGGGCGCCCGGATCATCGGTCCGAACTGCCTCGGCCTGATCGTCCCGGAGGTCTGCAAGATGGGCGGAATCGGCGGTCCCGCCAAGGATGCCGCCAAGTCCTACAAGCCGGGCTCGGTCGGTGTGATGTCCCGCTCCGGCGGCATGACCACCGAGATCTCCTCCTCCCTCACCCAGGCCGGGCTCGGGGTGTCGACCGCGATCTCGATCGGCGGGGACGCGATCATCGGGTCCACCTACGCCGAGCTGATGCCGTACTTCGAGGCCGATGAACAGACCGAGGCGATCGTGATCTACTCGGAGCCGGGCGGCCGCATGGAGGCCCAGCTTTCCGAGTGGAAGACCGTCAACAACTCGCGCCTGCCGATCATCGCGTTCATGGCCGGAAAGTTCATGGACGACGAGGAGATGCAGGGCATGAGCTTCGGCCACGCCGGTACCATCGTCGAAGGCAAGGAAGACTCAGCCAACGAGAAGATCAAACGACTCGAGGCCGCCGGCATCACCGTGGTCGAACGGATCGACGAGATTCCCGACGCAGTCAAGGAGAGGATCGGAAAATGAGCACCCTTCACGGAGTCTTCATCGACGTCGTAGTCGACGAACCGGCCCGCTCGGACGTCGAACTGGCGAAGAAGCTGGAGGAGGTCTGCCCGGTCTCGATCTTCAAGGCCACCGACGCCGGGACCACGATCGTCGAGGAAAACCTGGACGAGTGCGTCCTCTGCAACCTCTGTGTGGACGCCGCCCCTGAGGGCACGGTCCACATCATCAAGAAGTACGAGTAGGGCGGGCACCGCCCTGGGCGGCCCCTGCGGGCCCCGGCGTGGTCATCACGCCGCGCGGTCCGGCATCCGTTCCCGCGGCCGGCTATCAATGGGGTTGCCGTCCGGCAACCCCATTCTCACCGGGAGTTCCGCGGGAACGGCTGCCGGACCCCACGGCTACCCGAAGGTCAAGTAGCAACACTTCAGGTCACCCCCCTGGGGTGGAGACCTCTACCGTCACATGTAGCGGTACAGGTGCCACCCCCGACCCAGCCTTCAAGGTGGAGGCGCCTCCGATCTATTCCCAGGGCGGTCTGTTTTCACGTTCACTGAGTTGCCGGTACCACGATCCCTGTCGAAGGTCGGGTGTTGGGGGTTTTGGCGGTGTGGATGGGGAAGGGCAACAAAACCCCCAACACCCGGCCTAACCACAAGACTCAGAAGTGGGGCAGGACCCGCAGGCCGAACCGGTCGGTTTCTGACCGTCAACCGTGGGCACCGGGTTAGGATCGGCGGGTGAACTTCATCGATGATGTGATCCAGCGGTTTCGCTTTTCGCAGGAGGCTGTGGTCGCGGTCGATGCGGAAGGAAATCGGGAGACCTTCTACTTCAGCCAGCTTTTCGCCCGCAGCCTGGGGCTCTCCGGGGCGATGCTCTCCAGGGGCGTCTACCGGGGTGATGTAGTACTGATCCTGGTCGGCAGCCGGATCGAGTGGGTGGTTGCGATGCTCGCCTGCTTCCGGATGGGGGCGATCGCCCTGCCCTGCAACCCGCAGCTCACCCGGGAAGACCTGGCGGAACGGATCGCCGCCGCCAATCCGGTGCTGGCGATCGGCGAGGAGCGATATCTCTCCGCCCTGCCGGATGGCCTTCCGTACCTGGATCTGGGCGACCTGGAGCGAATCTTCGACGAGGACCTGCGGCAGGATATTCCGACCGAGGCAGTTGATCTCGACCCGGGTGATCCGGCCCTGATCGTCTTCACCTCCGGCTCCACCGGCAAGCCGAAGGGTGTGATCTACCCTCAGCGCTACCTCACCGGCCAGCACCTCCAGACCCGGTACTGGCTTGGTGCACGGCCCGGCGATCTCTGCTGGTGCACCGCTGCTCCAGGCTGGTCCAAGTCGGCCCGCAACGGATTCATCGCTCCCTGGCTGGCGGGGGCCAGGGCCCTGCTGGTCGATCAGCGGTTCGACCCGGAAACCCGGCTCGACATTGTGCGCCGAGAGGGCGTGAATGTACTCTGCCAGGCCCCTACCGAGTACCGGATCCTGGCCCGCAGGACCGAACTCTCGCCGGTCCCTTCGATCCGCCGCATGGTCTCGGCCGGGGAGGCCCTCAACCCGGAGGTGATCGCGGCTTTCCGTGAGCTGACCGGCCTCGAGATCGCGGACGGATACGGCCAGTCCGAGACCGGAGCGGTCACCGGGCTGCGACCCGGAGAGAGTCGCCCCGGGTCGATGGGGCGGCCCCTCCCCGGGATCGAAACCCGCATCGTCGACGGCGAGCTCCAGGTCAAGGCAGAGACCTCCCCCACCTTCTTCTCCCGCTACCTTGACGGCCACCGGTTCGAGGGCGAGTGGTGGGGCACCGGCGACCTGGTCACCGCGGACCGGGACGGGTTCCTGTTCCACGAAGGTCGAAACGACGACGTGATCTCTTCGGCCGGCTACCGGATCGGACCGGTCGAGGTGGAGTCCGCCCTGGTCTCCCATCCCGCCGTGGCCGAGGCGGCAGCGGTCGCCGCTCCTGATCCCGACCGCGGTTCGGTGGTCAAGGCGGTCGTGGTCCTCCGTGACGAGGTCTGCGACGGCGACGGCAACCCGAAGAACCCGGAAGAACTCACCGCCGAGATCCAGCAGCACTGCCGTGAGGTGACCGCGCCGTACAAGTATCCGCGACGGATCGAGTTCGTGCCCGAGCTGCCGAAGACTGCCTCCGGCAAGATCAAGCGGGCGGAGCTGCGGGCCCGTCAGGAGTAATCTGGGACCTGCCGCATCCCAGTCGCGGCGCACCCGCCGTCGTCAAGGAGCCTGCGACGGCGGAACCAGCGAGATCCAACCCTGGAGGTAACCGTGGTAGAGACCAGCACCGGTGGCACAAGCGAGTTCGATCCCAAACGGATCGCCGCCCTGACCGAAGCCGAACAGGAGACCTTCCGCAACCGGACCGGCAGATCGGCCGAGACCTTCGCCCGGGCCGAAAAGGTGATGCCCGGTGGTGTTCCCTCCTCCTTCCAGACCAACGACCCCTGGCCGGTCTACCTGGAGCGAGGTGAAGGCTCCCAGGTGTGGGATGTCGACGGCAACCGGTACACCGATTTCCACAACGGATTCGGGGTCATGGCGATCGGCCACGCCAACCCGGTCGTCGGCGAGGCGGTCAAGAGGCGGATCGACCTCGGCACCCACTTCGCTGCGCCGACCGAGGGTTCGATCGTCGTTGCCGAGGAACTGAAACGCCGCTTCAAACTCCCCCACTGGCGTTTCACCAACTCCGGGACCGAGTCGACGATGGACGCGGTCCACCTCGCGCGCGGAGCCACCGGGCGGGACATTCTGCTGAAGATCGAGGGGTCCTACCACGGCCACCACGATGCTGTGATGGTCTCCTGCTACCCGTCTCTGGAGGAACTCGGCGAGCCGGAAGACGCAAACTCGATTCCGTACGGCGGGGGCACCCCGCGGGCGCTGACCGAGTTGACCCGGGCGATCCCGTTCAACAACGCCGACGTGCTTGAGCGGGTGCTGGAGCAGCTCGATGGCCAGGTGGCCGGGCTGATCATGGAGCCCTCGATGATGAACATCAACATCATCCCGCCCCGCGAAGGCTATCTGGAACGGGTCCGGGAACTGACCGAAAAGCACGGGGTCAAGCTGATCTTCGACGAGGTCAAGACCGGGGCGACGATCTCGGCGGGCGGGGCAACCGCCTACTTCGGGGTGACCCCGGATCTGGTCACCCTGGCCAAGGCGACCTGCGGTGGCTACCCGGGTGGCGCGATCGGGATGTCGGACGAGATGGCGGAACTGGTCGAGTCGGATGCGGTCAAGCAGTACGGCACCTTCAACGGCAACCCGCTGGTGATGGCAGCGGCCGAGGCGACCCTGACCGAAGTCCTGACCGACGCGGCCTACACCGAGCTGAACCGCAAGAACGAGTACCTGCTCAAGGGCTGCCAGGGCGTGATCGACCGTTACGGTCTGCCGGCCTACACCGAGGGACTCGGGGCGAAGGGCTGCGTGATCTTCTCGCCGGAGCGGATCTACGAGTACCGGGACTACCTGACCAAGGTGAACGAGGAACTCTCCACCCTGGCCTGGCTCTACCACATGAACCACGGGATCTTCATGACCCCCGGGGTCGAGGAGGAGTGGACCCTCTCGATCGCCCACACCGATCAGGATCTCGACAACTACATCGCGGCCTTCGAGGCCTTCGCCTCCGACGTCAGTTCGGGCTGATCCCGGACAGAACAGGGTCGGGGGACGGTCGGCCGGCCGACCTCGCGTCGGCTGCTTCCCCGGGACGCGTCACAGCAGAGTGAGGCCGCTCGGGGATTCGTCCCCGGTGCGACCCCCACCGGAAGCCTCGTCCGCCTTGGCCTGCTTTTCCCGATAGAGGATCCGGTCGGCGCGGGCGATGCAGTCCCCCAGTGGTTCGTCCGGCCCGGCGATCACCAGGCCCCCCGACCACGACGTCGGTGATCGGCGACGGAGCCGGTCGACCAGATTCCTGGCGGCCTCCTCCCCGACCTCGGGAAAGACGACCACAAACTCATCCCCACCGATTCGGGCGACGAGATCCCCCACCCGGACATCGGCGCGCCAGGCCTTGGCGAACTCCCGCAGCATCTTGTCACCTGCCTTGTGACCCTGCCGGTCATTCACCAGCTTCAGCCCGTCCAGGTCGGCAACCAGAACCGCGATCCGGTCATCCCGACGAAAGTTTCTCACCCGTCTCACCTCCCGCTCGAGGCCGGTCCGGTTCAGCAGTCCGGTCAAGGGGTCGGTGGTCGCCTCGTGACGAAGCTGGTTGGTAGTCCGGCTCATGATTTCCATGATCACCACGAAGCTGCCGGCGAAGGCCAGCCCGATCGCCCCTCCGTCCGGGACCGCGCCGATTCGCATGCACACGAGAATCCCCAGGCAGAATCCGGCCGCGTAGACCCTGGTCACCGCCGGACGGAAACAGGCGCCGATGAATACCCCGAACCAGAGCAGGACGATCAGGGTGAGCGAAGCCACCATCGGTGAGTCGGTACGGGCAAGGATGGTCAGGGTCCAGACCGCTCCGCCGACCACCAGAAGATGAACCATCCAGATCCGGATCACCGGGCCCAGGAATCGACAAGCTGCGCCAGCGGCAAGCGCAGCCATGGTTTCCACGGCACGTCGGGTGCGGTCCAGGTCGTCGACCAGCGGAAATACCATCGTGTAAGCCAGCATCGCCGCCGCGGCCAGAAAGATCGCGGTCAGCCACCGCGGCTGCCAAGGCGGAGCGGTCCTGAACAGGTCGGTTCGGGTCCTCAGCAGGGTCATGTCCTCCCTGAACCCATCGGTTCGACGTACGATGAGCCAAAGGCGCATCTCAAGTCAGGGACGAAGTCCAGCCGCAGGTCAGCGGTCGGCATCCGAAAGCCCGCCCCCGACCAGATCCCGGAACCACTCCTTGAAACGGTCGGTGCGACGTCCCGGCCGGAATCGCTTCTCGGCCCGGGCCTGCTTTCCGGGGTTGCGTTCGCCGTAGCGTTTCTTGGCCCAACGTGAGTTCGGTTTGGCCAGCCGGGCGGCTCCGTAGGCACCGAACGGCCAGATGAAGAAGCCGAGCAGGGCGTGGAGGATCCGGTCCTTCAGCACACAGATCACCGCCCACCAGATGACCATCCCGGCCAGAAGGAGCGAGGCCACGAGCGCCTCCGGTGAATCCGAGACCACCTCGAACGGCCGCACCCCGAGCAGGACCATGCCGAGGAATACCGCGATGATCACGGTTGCGTCAATCGAACGACGCCCCTCCTCGCTCCAGTAGACGTCATCCAGATGGAGCCAGAGGGCGAACTCGTCGATCGTGAGCCCGATCCCGACCCCGAACCCGAACGCCGCGAAAAGCGAAAGGGCGGACTCCCCCTGGTCGGCGAATCCGAGCGCCCCGCTCAGCATCATGGTGATGATCCCGAAAACCAGGTGATGAACGTGAAGCCCGGAATCGCTGACGATGCTTCCCGGCCACCACGGGACCTTGGGACTCCGCATCAGCCTGGTGCTCGCCCGGATTGCGATGAAAGACACCAGAAAGCCGACCAGCACCAGGAAGACCAGCTCACGCTGATGCTCGACCAGCTGGTCGTTCCAGAACTGGCTGGCCGCCGAACCGAGACTGGCCACCTTCATCTGACACCCCCGCTGTGGATTTCAGGACGATCCCGGTCTTTCTTTCTTGCCTTCTCCGCGTAGAGCAGCCGGTCGGCACGGCCGTACATCGCGTCCAACGACTCGCCCGGCTCGGAAACCACAACGTCACCCGACCACTCCACCGGAGAGATCTCCCGAAGCCGACTGACCAGCGCCTCGACCGCTTCGAGGTCGGTTTCCGGAAAAACCACCACGAACTCGTCGCCACCGATCCGGCCGATCAGGTCTCCCGCTCGCACGTTCTCCTGCCAGACCCGGGCGAAGTCCCGCAACGCCCGATCTCCTTCGAGGTGTCCCAGACGGTCGTTGAGCCCCTTGAAGTCGTCCAGATCGACCATCAACAGCGAAACCTGCCGGCCGCGGCCGAACCCCCGCACCCGCTCGAGTTCACGTTCGAGACCGCCCCGGTTGAGCACTCCGGTGAGCGGATCGGTCGATGCCGCGACGCGCAGGCGAGTCGAGATGCGGGTGAGGATTTCCATGGTCACCACCAGGGAGGCAGCGAAGAGAATGGTGAGTCCGCCCTCGCCTTCGACCGGATTCACGTAGGTCGCAACCGCAAGACCAACGCAGATGTAGGCAGCGAAGGCCCGGGTGATGCCGGGCCGGAAAGCAAGCCCGGTCAGAACACAGGTCCAGAGCAGCGTGATCAGCATCAGCATCAAGGCGTTCTGATTGCTGACCTCGCCCACCCCGACCATTCCCGACCCGAGGCCGACCGCCACCACCAGGTACATGGTCCAGACCCGGAAGCGGCGAGCCAGCATCCAGCAGATCACCCCGCTCCCGGCCGTGACCACCACCGAGGCCGGGCTGGCCATGCCGTCCATCTCGAACTCCATCGAGCCGAGCTGGACCAGGGCCGATGCGAAGCAGATCCCGGCCATCGTCCGGGGCTGCCAGATCGGCACGGTGCGTCTGAGCGAAACCGATATTTCGTCCCACCCGGGCATCGCCAGCATTGTCTATCAATCCGGCCCGGCCAGGGTCACCCCGCCGGATCTGGCCCGGCTCGCTCCCCGGACGCCTGCTTCGCCGATTTCTCCGCGTAGAGCAGCCGGTCGGCCCGGCCGATGATCGACTCGAGCGACTCTCCCGGCTCGGAAACCACAACGCCGCCCGACCACTCAACGTCCGAGACCTCCCGCAACCGGGCAACCAGCGGCCGGGCCGCCTCGAGATCGGTCTGCGGGAACACGACCACGAACTCGTCACCTCCGATCCTTCCGATCAGGTCCCCGGACCGGACGTTGTCCCGCCACGCCCCGGCGAGCCGCTGCAGCTCGCGGTCCCCCTCGAGATGCCCGTCCCGATCGTTGATTGCCTTGAAACCGTCGAGATCGACCATCAGCAGCGACACCCGGTCGTCACGGCGAAAGCTGCGGACGCGAAGGACCGCCCGCTCGAGTCCGTTTCGGTTCAGGAATCCGGTCAGCGAATCGGTGGTTGCCGCAAGTCGAAGACGAGTGGTCATTCGAGAAAGGATCTCCATCGTCACGAAAAAGGAGACCGCGAACAGAAGGCCGATCGCGGCACCGTACTCGACTTCGTCCAGACCGATTCCGATCACCAGACCGAGTCCGATCAGCACCGCGTAGGTGCGGGTCACTCGTGGCGGGAAGGCCAGTCCGATCAGGATGCAGACCCAGAGCGTGGTACTCAGGTTGAGCAGCAGCGAAAGCTGGCTGCCGGCGAACACGGCGCCGGCGAATCCGGAGAGCAGGGCGATCGCGATCGCGAGGTGGACCGACCATGTCCGAAAGCGCCGGGCGAGGAGCCAGCAGGCGAGCCCGGCCCCCCACAGCAAGCCGATCACGGCGAGACGGAGAGCAAGGTCCACCTGGTCACGAACCGGAAAAATGGTGGCCAGGGCCAGCAGGCCACCGGTGGCGAAACAGATGGCCGCCACGGTCCGGGGCTGCCACAGGGGAACGATCCGGGTGCTGCCTCTCGCGGTTTGCGGGGCGTCTGTCATCGGTCGATTCTCTCAGGCCGAGACGGGCCGGGCATCATGCCTCCTGACCCGATTCGGACCGTACCGAACCGGCCGGCATGGAAGGATGGATCGATGCCGAACCTTCTGGCCGGATCCTCCAGTCCGTACCTGCTTCAACACCAGGACAATCCGGTCGCGTGGCATCCCTGGGGGTCGGAGGCGCTGGCCCTGGCCCGGGAACTGGATCGTCCGGTCCTGCTCTCGATCGGCTACGCAGCCTGCCACTGGTGCCACGTGATGGAACGGGAGTCCTTCGAGGATGCTGCAACCGCCCGCTACATGAACGAGCACTTCGTTCCGGTCAAGGTGGACCGCGAGGAACGGCCCGACCTCGATGCGATCTACATCGAGGCGGTCCAGATGATCACCGGCCAGGGTGGCTGGCCGCTCACCGTCTTTCTCGACCCGGACGGGGTGCCGTTTCACGGCGGCACCTACTTCCCGCCGGAACCGGCACCGGGAATGCCGAGCTTCCGCCAGGTGATGGAGGCGGTGATCCGGGCCTGGAACGACAAGCGGGAAGAGATCCGTGGCCAGGCCGGGAACGTCAGGGCCCGGCTCGGGGCGATCTCGCTGATCAGTCCCCGGGAAGGGGATCTCGACCCCGCCGAGGTCGATGCGCGGACGGTGAGCCTGCTCGAGCTGATCGACCCGGAGAACGGCGGTTTCGGGGCCGCCCCCAAGTTCCCGCCGGCGTCGGCCCTTGACTTCCTGCTGGCCCGGGGAGAGAGCGACCCGGTTGAGCGCACCCTCGACCGGATGGCAGCCGGCGGCATCAACGACCAGATCGGCGGCGGTTTCGCCCGCTACGCGGTGGACGCGGAGTGGCTGGTTCCCCATTTCGAAAAGATGCTGAGCGACAACGCGCTCCTCGCCCGGACCTACCTTCACGGTTTCCAGAACCTCGGACACCAACGCTACCGGCGGATCTGTGAACAGACGATCGAGTGGGCACTCCGCGAGATGCGCGATCCGGCCGGGGGCTTCTACAGCTCGCTCGATGCGGACTCCGATGGTGAGGAGGGGCGCTTCTACACCTGGACCCCGACCGAACTGGCAGAGGTTCTGGGCGACCGGGCGGAGGCTGCTGCGGTCGCCTTCGGTGTGTCCGCGGAAGGTAACTTCGAGGGCCGTAGCGTCCTGCATGTGCCGTCCGGGACTCCGCGGGGCGAGCTCGGCGACCTGGAGGCGATCGGCAGGGACCTGCTCGCAGCCCGGAACCGGCGGGTCCGGCCCGGGCTTGACGACAAGGTGCTCTGCGCATGGAACGCGCTGATGATCTCGGCCCTCGCCGAAGCGGGAGCCGTACTCGAACGGGACGATCTGGTCGAGGCGGCAGCCGACTGCGCCTCATTCATCTGGGAGGAGATGCGGGGACCGCAGGGCGCCCTGTTTCGAAGCTGGCGCCAGGGGCGAGCAACCCTGAACGGATACCTCGAGGACTACGCCTTCCTGGTGGAGGCGCTGCTGGAGCTCTACCAGGCGAGCCTCGAACCGATCTGGTTCGAGCGGGCCCGGGCTCTGGCCGAGAGCATGATCGACCGGTTCGCCGATCCCGACCGGGGCGGTTTCTTCACCACCTCCCATGACCATGAGGATCTGATCGCCAGACGCAAGGATGTGGGTGACCATCCGATTCCCTCCGGGAACGCCTCGGCCGCGCTCGGGCTGTTGAAGCTGTATGCCCTGTCCGGGGAGCGGAAATACCTGCGCTACGCCGAGGGGGTGCTGAAGCTGCTGGCCCCGGCCAGCGCCCGCCAGCCGGACGCCTTCGGTCATCTGCTCCAGGCGCTGGCGCTGTACCACGCCGGACCGACCGAACTCGCGGTGGTTGTTCCCCGGAGGGAGGCCGACGACCGGCCCGTCCGGGAAGCCGACGTGGCGGCGCTGCTCGGGGTCGCCCGCGAGTCCTATCGTCCGGGCCTCGTTCTGGCCGGCGGACCGGCCGGGAGCGAGTCACCGGAGTTGCTGGCCGGACGGGATGCGATCGGTGATCGCCCCACCGGCTATCTCTGTCGGCAGTTCGCCTGCCAGGCACCGGTGACCGACCCGTCCGATCTCCGGATTCAACTCGATTCGCCCTGATCCCTTGCATCCATCCGCGGAAGCCGCTATAACTTACTCAGAGTAAGTTACTGGCTAAAAGTAAAGTAACTGGCCGCTAAGCACCAGCTAAACGGGGAACAGCGGTTACAAATCCGGAAAATGGGAAGCGTGAGTACCGTGACCGTCAAGACCGAAGTCAGCCGATTTCACATCCACGACGAACTGACCGCGCCGGACGAGAGCGCGCCGATCCTGAAGAGCATCCAGCTCGGCGGCCGTCAGGTGAACAAGCTGGTCGGGGTCCTGGCCGGCTCTCCCGCTGTGCTTCGCGCCTACACCCGGATGCGGGCCGAGCTCGCCCAGGGTTCGCTTCCCCGCGACACCAGGATGAGGATCGCGCTGGCGGTGGCCGAGCACCGCGGCGACAGCTACAGCGTGGTGCTGTACGCCAAACAGGCCCGATCCGCCGGAATGGGTCTCGACGAGGTGTCGAGAGCCCGCAGCTTCGCCTCATCGGATGAACGGGAGCAGGCCCTGCTCACCTACCTGAAGGCCGCCCTCGAAGCCGAGGGTGACCCACCCATCTACCTGCACGAGGAGGCCCGGGAGGCCGGCTGGGACGATGAGCAGATCCTCGAGGCCCTGGCCCACGTGGCCCTGGGTGAGTTTCAGAGTGTGATGGCCGCTGCGGCGGCTCTCCCAAAGGATCAGGCGACCCCAAGGGTGCTGCCCAACGCCGCCTGATCAACCCCCCGAGTGGGCCGGATCCTCCCCCTCCGGCCCCCTCTCTCCCCAGCGAAAGGGGCGGCCTTCGGGTCGCCCCTTCTGCTTGGCGGAAGCGGCCGGGTCGGGAACTACTTGCCGCGACGAACGACTGCGGTGCGGACTCGCCCGACTCCGGTTGAGGTCATCCTGATCGCGTCGCTGGCAGCAAGAGTGAGATCCCAGGACCGACCGTAGCCGTACGGACCACGGTCGATCACGGTGGTCATGACGTACCGGCCCCGGTAGCCGATCAGGACCTTCGATCCACAGGGAAGCGTCTTGTGGGCAACTCCCATCATTCCCGGACGCAGCACCTTGCCGCAAGCGGTGCGGTTGCCCCAGAAACCCGGTCCGTACCAGGTGGCCACGGACACCGGCATGCTGCGAACCATCTTCCGGGCTGTACCCCGGGTCACCACTCCGCTGGTCTCGATGTTGCTGTTGCGCTGAAACCGGCGGACGGCATGAGTCGTGGGACGGTCGAAGCTCTCGCTGAGGGAGCTTCGACGCAGCAGGGACTTGGAACGGACGATGCTCTTCAGCACCCTCACGTCGGGACCGACCATTCCTTCCTTCAGGACCCGGTTGCCGAAGCGGGCGGCGGCGGTCGGGTCGGACGGCTTGACCGGCTCCGGGCGTTCAAGGGTGAGCCCGCCACCGGCAGCGGCAGGGTCGGCACCCGGCAGGGAGAGGCCGAACGCGGCCAGGGCCAGGGCCGCGAGCAGAGCAGTCTTCGATTGGCGCAGCGAGAAGCGGAAAAGCATTCCTTCGTCTCTCTTTCGGTCGCTTGCGGGGTTAGCTGTCGGGCTCGCACTGAAAGAGCAGCGCTACCTGGCGGGTGCCAGTGATTCGCCCCAGGGACCTTGGGTCTCAATGGGTCCCCCGCTCTCCGCGATCTTGTGGCGGAGATTCAGCAGAAGGTGTCCGGAACATTAGCAGTTGTTTACAAACTGTGTGTTTTCAGTGCCGTCTAGCGCGGAGACGAAAGCGCCCCGGTACCATCCCGGTTGCGGGCCGGACGGCTGCGGAGGGAGAGAAACCCCTTCGAGGAAAGTCCGGACACCGCAGGGCAGGACGGTGGATAACTCCCACTCGGGGAAACCCGCAGGAAAGTGCCACAGAAACACACGGCCGATGACGTAGAGCCACACGTGAGCTCGCGAACAGGCAAAGGTGAAAGGGTGCGGTAAGAGCGCACCGGCGTCGTGGTGACACGGCGGCCAGGTAAACCCCGTCCGGTGCAAGGCCAAACAGGATCGTCGACCCGGCCCGGCGAGATCCAGGTAGGTCGCAGGACAGCCGCAAAGGCTGCCCGCCGGTCAGATCAACCGGTGAGACAGATGGTCGTCCCCGACAGGATCCGGCTTACAGGCCCGCTAAGGAGAAGGCCCCGCAGAGATGCGGGGCCTTTTCTACTGCCTCAAGCGGTGGCAATAGTGCGAAAGACACCGATTACCTTGCCGATCACCTGGGCGTCTGTGCTGCGAATCGGCTCCATGCTCTCGTTCTCGGGTTGCAGCCGGATGTGATCGGCCTCCCGGAAGAAGCGTTTGACGGTGGCGTCCTCCTCGTCCAGCATTGCGACCACGATCTCGCCGTCACGGGCCTCGGGCGCCGGGCGCACCACCACGAAGTCACCATCGACGATCCCGGCGTTCTTCATGCTTTCGCCGTTCACCTCGAGGATGTAGTCGCCGTCCCGGCCACCGATCATCGCCGGCACATCCACGTAATCCTCGATGTTCTCATCGGCCAGCATGCCGGAACCGGCTGAAACCCGGCCGAGCAGCGGCAGCCCGGACGGGGCAGCAGCGGAGGCGACCGCGCCAACGGCACCGCGCGCGGCCTCCCCCGCCCCCCGGGCAGTCTCCTTTGCGGCCTCGCCGGCACCCCTGGCCTTCTCGACCAACATCTCGATCGCCCTCGGCTTGGACGGATCGCGGCGCAGAACCCCGGCCTTCTCCAGGTTGGCCAGATGGACGTGCACGGTTGACGAGGAATGAAGCCCGACCGCCTTGCCGATCTCCCGCACGGTCGGGGGGTAGCCCGTCTTGTCGGCGTACTTGCCGATGAAGTCGAAGATTTCTCGCTGCCTTTTGGTCAGGTCAACCATGTGGCTCCTTTGATGGACGCTGCCGCCCTTGTTCGCCAATCCGGCCGGTCGCCCTGCCGGGCACCCGAACCTGTGTTCGTACTGTAACCGCCCGCACGGACAGATGTTCGCCCCGCGCCATGACCGCAGGATTCCCGCCAGACTCCCCGCGTTCCCGCCTCCGTCCAGCCGCCGGTCGAGACCTGAAACCGGACCGGGGGATCACCGCACCGGCCCTGACCTTTCCGTAGAATCAGCGAACCCTCGTGCGGCTGTGGCGGAATTGGTAGACGCGCAAGCTTGAGGGGCTTGTGTCCGCAAGGACGTGGAGGTTCGACTCCTCTCAGCCGCACTCCGCTGTACCTTTCGGCGCGATTCTGGGGTGTCCCAGCGGCCGGCAAGCCGGGAGTTCCGCTGGGACACCCCACAATCACGCCAATCCACAGCTCCGTTTCAGTAGGCCGGCTTCGCCGGGAGTTCCGCCGGGACCCACCACACCACCCGTCCTCACAGCTCCGTGTTGACAGGCCGGCTTCGCCGGGAGTTCCGTCAGGACCTCGCCCGGCCCGGCTCCACAGCCAGGTCTTTCAACGAGGCCCGTTCTCGGACCAGCAGTTCAGGTTGCCTCTCGGAAACCACAGGACCCGGGATCACCCATGATAAAATCGGCCGATGCCGGAGCAATCCGACAAGCGCCGCAACACCGTCCGGCAGGCGATCGCCAACGAGCGTCTCGAGGGCCTGAAAGTGTCCGGCGAGTCGCGGAAGATCGCCGAGAACTACATCGTCGGCAAGGCCGACGCCAAACAGACCGCAAAACAGATTCGGGCACGATACGGGGTCGAGTAGTTGGGGATCGTTGATCCCTACATCGACGAAGAAACCGGCGAGCTACGAAACCTGCTTGGCACGAAGACCGCCACCGAGTTCAGGCTGCTCGAACCACAACTTGTTTTCGCCAACGAGCTTGAGCTCGACGCCGCGGACATACCTCGGAGCAACGATCTGATCGAGGTCCGCGCCATCCATCAACACCTGTTTCGCAACGTGTACGACTGGGCTGGAGAAATCCGAGTGGTCGATATCAAGAAGAACGATGAGAAATCCGAGTTCTTCCTGCCCTCCACCCGGATAACCGAGGCATCAGACTTCGTGTTTTCCCGACTCGCAAACGAAAATTTCCTGAAGGGTCTGCCACCCGACCTCTGGGTCAAACGGCTGGCCTACTTCTACGACCAGCTGAACTACATCCACCCCTTCCGGGAAGGCAATGGCCGTACCCAGAGAGTCTTCTGGTCTCGGGTCGCAGCGGACGCCGACCACGCCATCGACTGGGCCGACGCCACCGGCGACGAGAATGATCGAGCCTCGCGGATCGCTGCCGAGCAACTCGACCTGACTGCCCTGGAAGCGATGTTCACTCGCATCGTGCGGCCCTGACCACAAAACGATGTCCGCGAGGACGAGGAGGTTCGACTCCTCTCGGCCGCACTCCGCTTGGGCCTCGTGGTGGGGTGTGGGGATCCCTCGCGGCCGGCTATCAATGAGGTTGCTCCCGCAACCTCATTTTCACCGGGAGTTCCGCGAGGAACCCCCACACCCCACCTGGCCACAGCTCCGTGTTAAGGAGCGGCCGGCTATCGAAACAGTTGCTCGGCAACTGTCTCTCACCGGGAGTTCCGCCGGCATCCCCACCCGGCCCGACTCCACAGCTTCGTGACTGACAGCGGCCGGCCATCGAGGGGAGACCTTTCGGACTATGTAGCTGACAGGTCTCCCCTCGATGGGTGGCGGATGGTTTGGCTCTCCTGGTTGCTTTGGCAGGGCATCCACGCTGGATCGCCGCCCGGACGAGTGTCCTGTTAGGTTTCCGGTCTACCCGACGGCAATCGAAGCATCGGTCTTCGTCCCGTCCCAACGGCTTTCCGGCAAAGGAGCAACGAGTGTCCCGTCTTTCCTCACGTTTTTCGGTCGTTCTCGGCACCACCCTCTGTCTCGGGGCCCTGGCCGTCGTCGGATGCGGCGGCAGCTCCAGTCCGGCTGCTTCCGCCGATGCGACCTGCGCCGACTTCGGCAAGATGTCGGATGAAGATCAGAGGTCCACGGCGCAGCTGGTCCTCGAAGCCAACAACGTCCCGACCGATGGCCTCGGCGCCGGGGTCAAGATCGACGGAGCCGTGCTCACGCTCAAGGCGTACTGCAAGGTCAGCGGTGACACCGCCACGGTGAACAACGTCACCGACATCGGTGACGCCGCCAGAAGCTTTCAGCAGGGCGTCGAGAACTCCTCCGGCAACGGCAGTTCCGCCAAGTAGCCGCCACTCCCTCTCGCTCCGGTCCCGACCCCTCCGTTCCCGCCCCGGGCGGAACGGTGGGGACGTCCCGCGCCTGAGCCCGGATCAAGTGCCGTGAAGATCTACTCCTGGAACGTGAACGGGATCCGGGCGGTGGTCCGCAAGGGTGAGTTCGGCCCCTTCGTGGATACTCACTCGCCGGATGTGATCTGCCTGCAGGAAACGAAGGCCACCCGCGGCCAGGCCGAGCTGGATCTGCCCGAGTACGAGGAGTTCTGGAACTCGGCCGAGCGCAAGGGTTACTCGGGCACCGCGATCTTCAGTCGGGAGAAGCCGATCTCGACCATGAACGACTTCGCCGACGGGATCTCGGCCGAGTTCGGCCTGACCGCCGATGAGTACGGCGATCCGATGCGCGAAGGCCGGGTACTGACCGCCGAGTACGCGCAGTTCTTCCTGGTCACCGCCTACGTCCCGAATGCGAAACGGGACCTGACCCGACTCAAGCTACGGGAGAAGCAGTGGGATCCGGCGATGCTGGCCCACCTTCAGGAGCTGGAGAGGACCAAGCCGGTCGCCTTCTGCGGGGATCTCAACGTAGCCCACACCGAGGACGACCTGGCCAACCCCAAAGCGAACCGGGGAGAGCACGGCTTCACCGACGAGGAGCGATCCGGCTTTCAGCGGTTCATCGACGCCGGGTTCATCGACACCTACCGCGAGTTCAACAAGGGCAACGGCCACTACAGCTGGTGGTCGTACATGTCGAAAGCGAGGGAGCGAAACGCGGGCTGGCGGATCGACTACTTCCTGATCTCGGAAGGCCTCCGCCCCGCCCTGACCGGTGCCGCGATCCACACCGACGTGATGGGTTCCGACCACTGCCCGGTCTCGATGGATGGCCCGATCGTTTTGTTGGTCATCGTTTCTCCTTTCGATCACGCACAAATGCGGTTGCCCCAATCTCTTTAAGCTGGGCACCCATGGCCGCTTTCGAAACCTGGTAGCGGCCAGCCAACGCCGACCGATCGGTGATCCCCGCCGCCAAGGTCATACTTCAGCCACGGCTTCGGGATGAGTACCTGAGCGGCGAAGTAGTCGGCTACCTTCTCGCGGCGTTTGAGTCCCCGGTAGATCGCTTTGTCTGCCGGATCGTCGATGACGTGCTTGAGTTCGTGAAAGAGCGTCATGCGACGCCTCTCCGGCGACTCATCGCTTGAAAGCTCAAGCGTCCACCTCATCCGTCCCAGGTGACCTTGCCCGAGTGATCCATCCCCGCACGGTGAATGACCGTGATGTCCGGAAAAAGGCCGACAACCTCAGCTGGCACGGGTGGCTGTTCGATGCCACCTCAGCTAGCAACACCCAAGCTGGGTCTCCGCCAGCCTCTTGGCGTCCCTCATCGAGGTTCGCCATTCCGGGACGAGCGCCCTGAGCTTCCCATGAAACGAGAGTTAGAGGCAGTGGCATGTGATGATCCCACCTCCCCGCACAGCATCTAGTCTTCGGGTTGCCTCTGATTCGGCTCGTTGATCAGCTTTCGTTCGGTCGATCTTGTCGTACCCGGTGCCATGCTTGGCCCGAAATAGGTTCGTACCTCTGGAAGCCGTGCCGCCAAGTATCCGCCCGTGGTCCGGTTTATCTCCTCCGGGTCGATGTCGAGTAGTGAAGCGATCTCGATCAGCTTGTCGACACTTGGGCGCATGTACACCCCCGCTCCAACCTCAACTGTCGGGCCGGGTTGATGTGAACCCGAAACGCGAACTCGCGCAGCGAAGACCCCTTCAAAATTCTCTGTTTTGTGATCAGGCAAACCAGATCCTTCGCCTGTGATTCGTTCATGCATCTTCCTTGTTTACACCTCCATCATATAATGCACTATTGTTTTAAGTAAACGGTCACATTCCGATACATAGCTGCCATCGGTATGGCGATCCCTTACTCGTATATTTGGGATCTTGACGTTACCGTTGTGGCAGCCGATATGCAGCCTGTGAAAGGCTGACCACCAGCCCAAAGCGGTCGCCTCGGGCTGGTGGTTTCGCCATCTACTTGTCGTCGGTCAGGACCTTGATCTTTTCTTCGATCAAGGATTTCTTCTCGTCGGCGGAACCTTTGAGCGCCTCGTGTTCCCGGGCGGCCTCTTCGGCCCGCCCCGGGCAGCCTCGATCTCCTTGTCGATCGAATCGATCGAGGCCTGAAGGGTCTTTACGGCCGACTCGACCGCGTCGGCGGGGGAGTCGTTTCGCGCTTCCGGGTGCGACGCCTTGCACGCCGCCACCTTCGGTTTTGCGTTTGTGGCCGTAATAGGTTCCACGGGTGGGTCCACCGGCTGCTGAAACTGCTCTGCCAGCTGCCGAAACGCGTCGGCCTTGGTCGAGCCCTGCTCGACCAACCGATTGACGGACTCGTACACCTGCTGCGCCTTCGATATTGACATCGAAAACATCTCCTTCTTGGTAGATGACTTTGACGCCACCCGCGAAAACCATGGCCTTCACGAGCAGCGGACAGTCATCCAAAGCCAAACGCCCTAACGTAAGGGCGTGGGGTCTCGCAGCGATCGAAGCTGCGAAGCCCCTCCTGAGCGGTTTCACTTTCCCGCCTTGGTTGGCCCCAGTGGCGGAGGCGGTGGTGGGCAGTCCGCACGTACTCGAGTTCGCGTTCAACCCCGAGAAACTGGCGGCCCTCCAAAACGGCGGCGATCCAGTGGACGATCCAGTGAACGGGTCAAGCACCAACCCGCGAGGAGGAGCGACCAGGCGGGTAAGCCAACGCATCAGGGAGATCGGTTTGACGGTCTGGTGGGTATTTTGCCCTTGGTCGAACGTTGCCGGTCGGACGCATGATCGACATTTTTCTGGTCGGTAACCGTTCCAGCCCGGCCTCGCGTTCTGCCCGCCCCGCCTTGGTGGAGAAGAAGATGCGACCGGCCGGTGTGTTCGCTGCTTTGCCGGTTGATGCGCGCCGGGACATCCCGCAACACAGCCCCGGATTCGCACTCGTGATGGTGGGTGAACGTGACGTTCGCCGGCCAACGTCCCGACCCGTCCTTGCTTTCGGGATCAAAGATCTCGGTGAGCGCAATGTTGAGCAATCCCGGTGCCGTGCCTTGCGTGGTTTTCAGACAGCGTGCCTTCCGGAGCCTTTCGGGCCAAAAGGATCGGTTCGTAGGCTGGTTTCAATCCGGATCCCATGCGTCCGGGTAACGACAGGTTCGGCATCCCCGACGAGTAGAGCCACATCAGCACGTCGCGGATCTCGAGCCGGTGTCTTCGATCGCGCTGGTGAGCCGGTGGAAGGTGCGAGCCGCCCCGAAACTCACCAGATGCCCGCCAGGCTTCAACACGCGAAACGCTTCGACACCCCACAGATGCGAGAAATACTCGAACGCCTCCGGACCACTGGCCTTTGGGTGAGCGCTCGCAGCGACGTCGCGCATCTGCTTGCCATCCCACGCCATCCCGTTGAACGAGATGCCGTAGGGCGGATCGGTGATCACCGCATCCACCGAGCTTTCCGGCAGCTTCGTAAGTAGCTCAAGGGTGTCGGCTTGGATCACACCCCACCGGGCAAGGTCGCTGTAAAGCCGTGGCAGCCGACTCATGATTTCTCCTTCCCGGTGAATACCTCAGGTCCAGGGTTTCGATGACCGTGAAGAGCCTCCGGGGCACCAGCTTTGGACGATTCTTCCAGGAACTGCCTGCGGGCCCGATCTGGCACCAGCCAGATCACCCGCGAAGGAAAAACATCGGTCACAGCCTGCTCTTTGCCGGAGCGAAAGTAGGCGAGATAGACGGCAAGCTTCGTTTCGAGGGCACCCCGGCGTTCGGTTGAGAGATCCACCTCGACGAACCACAGGTCCTCCACCCCCACCGAAGGCTCGGTGACCACATAGGCGTCAGGCTTCAGACAGGCCCGGCCCCGGCCGCGCTGATGTAGTTGCGCCAACACCGTGGCTCGCCGTGAAACTCTTTGACGGTTAGGAACCGGTGGCGTTCGGCTTCCCGAAGGCGAACCAGCGTCTCACTGACCGCCAGCGTGTGCTCAATAAACGGGCCACCGGGTTCACGGTAGGTGCGCTGCCTTGAAGATTCGTGCCCCGCCATTGCCTGGGTGACACGGCGACCCAGCCCACCGAGCCCGTAGACGGTGGAGCAGCCACCCGGCCGGTAACCCGCCCGATGCTTCAAACGAACCACCGCACCCTTCTCGCTGAGCCGAGCGAGGTCGCGCCGGGCCATCCGAGCCGCCGACGATTCGGTGACCTCAACAGCCGCATAATGAAAGGCGCATCACCTGACTTGTCGACAGGTAGCGAACCTCAGCAAGGTCAACCAAGATCGCCAGCTGCCGCTCGGTCGCGCAAGCGATGAAGCGGAGCCACCTCTTCCCCTTTTTCTTGGATAGTTTCACAGCGCTCATAGACACCCCCTCCCACCAATGGCCGGCCGGTGAGCTGCCCCGAGTAGGTCAGTCCCGCGCAGATGACCATCGTTTTCCGCTTCATAGCGCCGAACCCCCGAACCCAGTTTTTTGTGTGGCGGACAGCCACCGGACACCTTGAAAGCCACCTCGCAGGAAGCCTCCTTCGACCATCGGGACGCCCCATCCGGGGTAGCGTGCTGGTGAGGTCGTGACGTAGTGCCGCGGATCGAGATCCCCGGGACGGCCGATCTCACCGACTGGAATTCCCCCGGATAATTGGACACTGGAAGGCTTTCGTGTGAAAGCCTGGAAAGAAGGAGTCAAGTCATGCCAAGAACCCGCCCTGCATATCCGGAGGAGTTCCGCAGAGAGGCCGTTGAGATGGTCAGGGGCGGCCGTTCGGCCGCCGATGTTGCCGAGGCGCTCGGTTGTTCGCCTCAGTCGATCACTAACTGGCTGAGGCGATCGGACCTCGATCAGGGCATCCGCAAGGATGGCCTGAACACCGAGGAGCGCGAGGAACTCAAAAGGCTGCGAAGAGAGAACACCCGGCTCCGTCAGGAGAGGGATTTACTCAAACGAGCCGCGGCCTTCTTCGCGACCGATCAGTCAAGGTGAAGTACCGGCTGATCAAGGCGGAGAAGGCCATCACCCCGCTGAAGGTCAGCTGCGAGGTTCTCGGGGTCTCTCGGTCCGGCTATTACGCCTGGGAGGGCCGGGGGCCCTCGGAGAGGCAGAGATCCGACGAGAAGCTACTTGAGCAGATCCGGGAGATCTACGCCGCCAACGAGCTGGTCTACGGCTCACCGCGGATCCACGCGGAGCTCAGGATGGAGTACGGAGTGAGGGTCGGCAGGAAGCGGGTTGAGCGTTTGATGCGGGTAAACGGGATCAGTGGCCTGATCGAGAAAAAGCGGGGAAATACCACGGTGCGGGTGCCCGGGGTGAAGGTCGCCTCCGACAAGGTCCTCCGCGATTTCACCGCGAAGAAACCGAACCAGCTTTGGGTTGCCGACATCACCTACCTTCGGACCTGGGAGGGCTGGGTTTACCTGGCAGCGGTCCAGGATGCGTATTCCCGCAGGATCGTCGGCTGGTCAATGGCTGAACATATGCGCACCGATCTGGTCGTTGACGCGCTGAAGATGGCGGTCAAGAGACGAAGACCCGACCCCGGGGTGATTCATCACAGCGACCGGGGAAGCCAGTACGTATCACTGGCGTTCGGCAAGGTAGCCAAGAAGAACGGGATCGCCCAATCGATGGGCCAGGTCGGGTCGGCCTACGACAACTCGCTGGCCGAGAGTTTCTTCGCGACCTTGAAGAAGGAGAAGGTCTACCGCCGCTCCTGGCCGGACAAGCAGGAACTGAAGACCCACGTCTTCGAGTACATCGAATCGTTCTACAACCGTCGCCGGCGCCACTCGTATCTCGGGTATCTTGCGCCGGCAGAGTTTGAGGGGGAGGCGCGCCTCCCCCTCAAGAAAGCAGCCTGAACTCTATGCTCAGGTTTCAACCCCAAGGTGTGTCCGCGAAACCGGGGGAGTTCCCGTG
>JAMLGI010000016.1 GCA_023958085.1 Solirubrobacterales bacterium
GGTACTCGGCCAGGCTCTGAGCCTGATCGATCGTGAACCCGCCGGAGATCTGCGCACCCTGACGCCCGTCGATCCCGTCCGGGTTGTCGAAGAAGTTGATGATCGGCTTCGAGACGACCTGGCCGTCGAGGATGATCGCGAAGTTGCCGGAAAGCGGGGCTGCCTGGTCGGATGAAGTGACGCCGCCAATCGCGCGCGCCTGTCCTTCCTGGGCGATGGTCCGGGTGATGTCCTGGAACGCCTTGCGCCCCTCGCCCGTGAACTCGAAGGTCACGTTGGGCTGGTTGAACTCGTCCAGGCTCTGCTGCGGATCCTTGATCTCCGACCCGGAGAGGGCGGCATCGTCCTTGACCACGAAATAGCCGGCCTGCGACTGGTCGTCGATCGTCCGGCCGTCCGCGTCGGTGGGCAGTTCGTCGACGACGATCGTGCCCTGCGGGACCTTCTTGACGATCCCCTTGTGCGGGATCGGACGGCCCTGGTCGTTGAAGTAGAGGTCTTCCTTGGCGGTGACAGGCCCCGAGATCAACTCATGGGTCTTCTCGTTGAACAGGTAGTACTTGTCACCGGAGGTGCAGTTCTCGCAATTGTCGTTCCGCGGCTGCTTCGAAGCGAGATTGACCGCGTCCCACACCGTCGGCTCGGCGCCCTGGTTGATCCAGGTCCGGTTGAAATCCTCGGTCGGCGGACGGCCGGCCTTGATCCAGGCCTTGCGTACGTCCTTCAGAACCTGTTCCTGATCTGCTCCGGTCCCGACCAGGCTGAGGTCGCGGGCCGGTCCGATCAGGTTGTCCTGCCAGTTGTAAAAGTAGAGGCGAGCCGGTTTGGTCGCACATTCGGTTGCGGTACCGACGTTGGTGGCTCCCGGAATGCCGACCGAAATCTGGTCGGCGCCGAGACGGGAGACCTCGATCTCGGAGACGCCGAGCTTGTCGCAGCCCGAGCGGATGATGTCCACCGAGCGGTCCATCGCATCGGATGTGACTTCCTTGACCTGCGGGGTCGGACGGCCCTGCAGGGTCAGCTCGATGCCTCCCTGGAGGTCGAGTCCCAACTGCGTCGGCTTCTTCAGGCAGACGACCGCCGAAACGATCACCAGACCGAGCACAAACAGCAGCACGAATATGTTGCGGCGCCTGCCTCCCATTCGAGCGGAAGCTTACCCTTCTGGCGTCAAGACGATCATCAGGCCCCCGTCGTCGTCATAGGCGGGGAAGACATCGGCGATCGCCTGGGCGGCGGATTCCTTCTCGGAGCGCACTTCTACGCGCTTTCCGAGCGAGCGGACGCCCCATTCGAGCGAGGTCTCGATCGGGTCAGTCTCGCCGTCACCGTTGGTGTCGGCTTCGGGGCCGCCGTCTCCGGCATCGATCCATTCGAGGCCGAGCACGTCGCGAACCGGACGGCCGATCACGTCCTCGTCGGTGAGGCCGGTGAGTTCGAAGCTGCCGCGGCCCGCATCGATGACCCGGCCTTCCTGGTCACAGACGAAGAACGCCGCGTTGGGGGCCGGGTAATAGTCGTCCAGCAATTCGAACACGAAACCGAAACCGCACTTCGAGCAGCCCTTCGGACGCGGGCTGAACCCGGCGGTCCGGTCACCGCTGGTCTCCCGGTTTCCACAGTTGGGGCAGATGAAGAACGGCATCCCGGGAAGGGTATTGAATCGGTGCCCTAGGCTGCGGTCATGAAGATCTTCGTCGCCGGAGCAAGCGGAGCCATCGGGCTCCCCCTGGTTCGCCAGCTCGTCGCTGCCGGCCATCAGGTGACCGGGTCGACCCGGGGCGGCGGCGGCGCCGGCAGGATCAGAGAGGCTGGCGGGGTCGCCGTGGCCTGTGACGTCTTCAACCGCGGCCAGTTGACCGAGGCCGTGAAACAGGCGGGGCCGGACATCGTCGTCAACCAGCTGACCAGCCTGCCGCCGAAGTTCGAGCCGAAGAAGAAAGGGTTCTACGACGCCAACAACCGGATCCGCTCCGAGGGCGGCGACAACGTGATCGCGGCCACCGCGGCGGCCGGAGCCGGACGGCTGGTCACCCAGAGCATCTCCTTCCTCTACGAACTCGAGGGTCCGATGATCAAGACCGAAGATGAGGCGGTCGACAGAAGCGGCACCCACGACGCCGTACTCGGGCATGAACAGAAAGCGCTCGAAGACGGTCGCTTCGAAACGGTTGTGCTGCGCTACGGATTGCTCTACGGGCCGGGGACCTGGTACGCGGCGGACGGCCACATAAGCGAGGAAGTCCGCAAGCGGCGCCTTCCGGTTGTGGGCGACGGTGGCGGGTACTCCTCGTTCCTTCACGTAGAGGACGCCGCCTCCGCTGGGGTCGTGGCCCTCGACCGGGGAGAAGGCATCTACAACGTGACCGATGACGAGCCAGCTCCGCTGGCCGAGTGGCTCCCGGTGCTCGCGGAAGCGCTCGAAGCCAAACCGCCGCGGCGGGTCCCGGCCTGGCTCGCGTCACTGGTTGCGGGCCGGGCTATCGTCCGACAGGCCACGGACGGGCGCGGCGCCTCGAACGCGAAGTTCAAGGCAGAGACCGGCTGGCAGCCCTCGATACCGAGCTGGCGCCAGGGGTTCTTCGAGGCGCTCTAGAACAGGGACTGGTGCCCCGACGGCACCGGAAGGCCGAGGTGCTCGAAAGCCGAGGGCGTGAGGACCCGTCCGCGCGGGGTCCGCTTCAGCATCCCCATCTGGAGCAGATAGGGCTCGAGCACGTCCTCGATCGTGTCCTGTTCCTCCCCGATCGCCACGGCAATCGTTGAAAGGCCGACCGGTCCGCCACCGAACCGGGTTGCGATCAGATCCAGCAGGGCGCGGTCGGCCCGGTCGAGACCGGCCTTGTCCACCTCCAGCATCTCCAGCGCCGCATCGGCCATGTCGGCGTCGACCGACCCCGAGCCCTTCACCTCGGCGAAGTCCCGCACTCTCTTCAACAGCCGGTTCGCCACCCGCGGCGTTCCGCGGGAACGCTCGGCGATCGCCAGCGCCCCGCCGGCGTCTATCTCCACTCCGAGGATGCCGGCCGATCGCTTGACGATCGTCGACAGATCCTCCGGCGAGTAGTACTCGAGCCGGTGCGAGACGCCGAAGCGGTCGCGCAACGGCGTCGTGAGCAGGCCGCTGCGGGTGGTCGCGCCGATCAGCGTGAACGGTGGCAGCGGCAGGGTCACGGTCTGGGCCCCCGCCCCCTGGCCGAGGACCACCGGCAACTCGCCGTCTTCCATCGCCGGATAGAGCGTTTCTTCCACGGCCCGGCCGAGACGGTGGATCTCGTCGATGAAGAAGACGCTGCCGGGCTCCAGCGAGGTCAGGAAGGCGGCCACGTCACCCTTTCGTTCCAGCGCTGGACCGGCCGTCTGGACCAGGGGCACCCCCATCTCGGCAGCGACGATGTTGGCGAGGGATGTCTTGCCGAGACCGGGCGGTCCGGCCAGCAGGACGTGATCCAGCGGCTCTCCACGACGCCGGGCAGCCTCGATGAACACGGCGAGCTGATCGGTCACCTGTTTCTGGTTGACGAAATCTTCCAGGCCGCGGGGCCTCAGCGACCGATCCAGTTCCCGGTCCGGAGGGTCGGCGTCGGCGTCATGGACCCGTACCGATCCCCCCGCTTGAGAATCGGCGGAACCGAGATCAATCCGACGACCAGAGATTTCCGGCAGGTCGTCCACTTCAGCCATCCCGCATCGTGCCGGCCCGCTTCAGGGCGGCACTGATCAGAACCTGGGGATCATCGGCGCCCACTCCATCTTCGGTCCCGACAGCATCGAGCAGCTGCTCGGCTTCGAGCGGCTGGTATCCGAGCCCGACCAGACCGTCACGGGCCAGACTCCGGGCATCCACCCCGGTCGCGGGAGGCTCCGTCCCCGGCAAGGTCTCCACCCGGTCCTTGAGTTCGAGGATGATCCGGTCGGCGGTCCGCTTGCCGATCCCCGGTACCGCCTGGAAGCGTTTGGCATCACCATTGACGATCGCCCGTACCAGTTCGCGATGCGGGCCACCGGAAAGCGCCGCGATCGCCACTTTCGGGCCGATTCCGCTGACCCCGGTCAACTGGCCGAAGAGGTCACGCTCCTCCTCGCTGGAAAAGCCGTAGAGCTGGATGCTGTCCTCGCGACTGACCGTCACCGCATGCAGGAAGCAGTCCTGGCCTGCGGCCGGCACTGCTCGCAGGGTTTCCGAACTGACCGTCAACCGGTAGCCCACCCCGGCCGCCTCGATCACCACATGATCGGATCGACGTACCAGCACCTCCCCACGGACCGTGGCGATCAACTTGCCACCCGAAGCTGAACCGCAGCGGCCTCGACCGCGTCCCGGCGACCGACCGTACCGCCGTGGCAGATCGCTACAGCGAGCGCATCTCCGGCGTGATCCGGCTTCGGCATGTCGGACAGCCCAAGCCGCATCGCCACCATCTTCTGAACCTGTTTCTTGCCGGCCGAACCGGAACCGCAGATGGCCAGCTTGATCGCCTGCGGCGTGTAGGTGAAGCACTCGACTCCACCCTGCGCCGCCGCCAGCATGGAGACTCCCGAAGCCTGCCCCACCTTCAGCGCCGAGGAGACGTTCTGGTTGAAGTAGAGGTCCTCCAGCGCGACCGCGGTCGGACGATGCCACTGGACGAGATCGACCAGAGCCCGGTGGATCTGATCGAGTCGTCGCTCGATCGGATCCCCGGAAGAGGTCTCGATCACGCCGCCGTCGAGTGCGACCATCCGGCCCGCCTCCACCCGGATCACACCGAAGCCGAGATTTGCGGTTCCGGGATCTATGCCCATCACCACTCTCATCCCGACCTATTCTCCACATCCGGTCGGACACCTTCCGGTGACCCGACCGGCTCCGGCATCGGAACGGCTCAGCCGGCCAGCTTCTCCAGCACCGCTTCGGGGATGTCGAAGTTCGCGTGAACCTCGTCCACATCGTCCTGGTCCTCGATCGCTTCGAGCATCCGGATCAGGGTCCCGGCGTCCGCCTCGTCGATCTCGACCGTGTTCTTCGGGACCACTTCGAGCTTCGTCTCACGGGTCTCGATCCCGTCCGCCTCGATCGCTTCACGGACCGCGGTCAGGTCCCCCGGGTCAGCCAGGACCTTGAGCTGATCGTCTTCGACCCGGACGTCGCTTGCCCCGGCGTCGATTGCGCCGATCAGGTCGTCCTCGCTGTACCGCCCGCCGTCGACCGTGATCACTCCGTGCGTCTCGAAGATCCAGGCGACCGAGCCGGGCTCCCCGAGGCTGCCCCCGTTGCTCGAGAAGGCGTGGCGCACCTCGGCCGAGGTGCGGTTCCGGTTGTCGGTCAGGGCATTGACCAGGATCGCCACCCCGCCAGGGCCGTAGCCCTCGAACTGAATCCGCTCCACCGCGACCCCGTCGGCGCCCTCACCGGTGCCCCGGTCGATCGCCCGCTCGATGTTTGCCTTCGGCATCGATTCGGCTCTGGCCTTCTGGATCGCGGTCGCCAACGCGGGATTGCCGTCCGGATCACCGCCGCCCTCGCCCGCGGCTACGGTGATCGCCCGCGCCAGCTTGGTGAACAGCTTGCCCCGCTTTGCGTCGGCGGCGCCCTTCTTGTGCTTGATCGAGGACCACTTCGAGTGACCGGACATGCCTGTAATTGTATTCGGACGATGACCGACCACGGATCAGAACCCGGTCGGCGGGGATCGGGCCCGCCGGCCCGGAACCGTCTGGCTGCCGGGCTGATCGCAGCCGCGATGCTGCTGATCGCCCTGTCGCTCTGGACCGTGATCCCGATCGCCTGGCTCTGGATCGGCTCACAGCTGGCCGCCACCCAGTTTCCCTCGCTGGGCCCGTACGCCGTGGTCCTGATCGGCGTGATCGTCTCGATCCTGATCGGAGCCTGGGTTCTGGGACTGCTGAACGAGCTTTACATGCGGTTGACCGGCACCCATGACGTGGTGCCGATCCGGCTGGGATGGTTACGCAGCCTTCGTGACAGTTCGAGTGCCCAGCATCCTCCGTCGGTCCTTGAAACGGTGATTGTGGGCTCGGTGATCCTCGCCCTCGCCGCCTTCCTGCTCTGGTTCTTCACCCTGGCCGGTTCGCCCCTGCCAGGCTGAGCCGTCAGGGAAGTCCGGCCGGTTCACGGGCGACGCAGAGTTCCGCGAACCATCGGTGAATCCGCGAATCCGTGGTCAGCTCCGGGTGGAAGGACAGGGCAACCACCCGACCCTCACGGACCGCGACCGGGTGGCCCCGCACCTCCGCCAGGACCTCGACCGCCGGGCCTGCCTCTTCAACCCAGGGAGCCCGGATGAAGACGGCCCGAACCGGCCCGCCCCCGATGCCGGGAAGGTCGAGGTCCTGCTCGAACGACGCGAGCTGGCGGCCGAACGCGTTCCGCCTGGTCGTGATGTCGATCAGCCGGAGATGTTCGCGTCCGGCCACGATCATCCCGGCGCAGGTCCCGAGAATCGGCAGACCGGCCGCGTGATGGTCTCTGACCTTCCCCTCGAGACCGTCCCTGGCGAGACCCTTGAGGATCGTGGTGCTCTCCCCGCCGGGGAGGATCAGACCATCGAGCCGATCGAAATCCGGGGCGTTCCTGACTTCGACCGGCCGGGCTCCGACCTGCCGGAGATGATCCAGGTGGGCAGCGAAACCACCCTGGATCGCAAGGACGCCGATCCGGGGGCCGTCGGACCGACCGCTACCAGCCGCGGCCGGCCAGCCTTCCATCTTCCCCGAGCGACGAGATCTCGATCCCGGGCATCGCATCGCCCAGATTCTCGGAGGCTGCGGCGATCCGATCCGGATCGTTGAAGTGGGTGGTCGCCTCGACGATCGCCCGGGCCCGGACTTCCGGGTCTTCACTCTTGAAGATGCCGGAACCGACGAAGTTTCCTTCTGCGCCGAGCTGCATCATCAGGGCCGCATCGGCCGGGGTTGCAATTCCCCCGGCGCAGAACATCGGCACCGGAAGCCAGCCGGTGTTTGCGACCTCACGGACCAGGCTGATCGGGGCTCGCAACTCCTTCGCCGCGGCCGGAAGTTCGGCCGGGGTGATCCCGGCCAGCCGCCTGATGCCGCCCACGATGTCGCGCATGTGGCGAACCGCCTCGACCACGTTGCCGGTGCCCGCCTCTCCCTTGGATCGGATCATCGCCGCGCCTTCGCCGATCCGCCTGAGGGCCTCACCGAGATTGGTGGCACCACAGACGAACGGCGCGTCGAACTCGAACTTGTCGACGTGATTGACCTCGTCGGCCGGGGTGAGTACTTCCGACTCGTCGATGAAATCGATCGAGAGTGATTGCAGGACCTGTGCCTCGACGAAGTGGCCGATCCGGACCTTCGCCATCACCGGGATCGAAACGGCATCCTGAATCTGCTTGATCATCTTCGGGTTCGACATGCGGGCAACGCCGCCGTCCCTGCGGATGTCGGCAGGCACCCGCTCCAGCGCCATTACCGCGCAGGCTCCTGCTTCCTCGGCGATTCTCGCCTGTTCGGCATCAACCACATCCATGATCACGCCGCCCTTGAGCATCTCTGCCAGGCCCGTCTTGACTCGGAAAGTCGCTTCTTCAGCCATTAGCTGAAATATAGAGATTCCCCCCTCTCGGGAAGGACCCGGGTGCTACTTCAGCTTGTAGGCGCGGATCCGCTCCTGATGGGCGCCTTCGTCCCGGGAGTAGACCCCGTGGGCAAGCGCATGGACCAGAGCCAGCAGAGCCGTGTTCGAGCGCAGGAAGGAGGGGCTGTTGGAAGAGAAGTAGAGACTCAGGTCCGCCTTTTCGGCCGCTTCGGAGAGCGTGGCATCGGCGATCGCCAGGGTACGGGCTCCGCGGTGCCCGGCGAGTTTCATCGCTCTGGCAAGCAGCGCGTGGGAACGGCCTGCGGAGAGGGTTACCAGGAGGGTTTCCTCGTCGATCCGGCCCAGCCGCTGGAGTGACGGGCCGGCGGTCGAGGTGACGATCTCCGCCCGGATGTCGAGCAGGCTCAGGGTGTGGCGCAGGTAGCTGGCGAAGAAGGCCATCTGATCGGTCCCGACGATCACCACCTGGCCGGCCTCCGCCAGAGCCGCGACGGCTCCGTCGATCTGATGCTGTTCCAGTTTCCGGGCCGTTTCGGCGAGGTTGGCGTGGTCAGCCCCGAGTGACGCCTCGAACTCGGAGTGATCAAACGAGAACAGCATCGCACCGCCACCTTCGCTGCCGATGGTGGCCCGGTACTCCTCGATCGCCGAGGCCTGAAGCTCGGGATAGCCCTCGAAACCGAGCGCCTGGGAGAAGCGGACCACGGTCGAGGAAGAGGTCCCCGCCCTCCGGGCCAGTTCCTCTGCCGTGAGGAAGGCAGCCTCGTCCAGATGATCAACGATGTACCGGGCAACGTCCTTCTGCGAACGGGAGAACTCGGTGATCCGGTCCTGGATGTAAGTTGACAGAGACTTGGTTTCGGCGATCACTGTGCTCACGCCGGTCAATTTCGCCCCAGGCGGACGTTTCCCTTCAAGCAGGTGCCAGCATGCAATCTCTTTCCGGGCTTCCGAACCGCAAGAACAGCCTGACCGGGCTCACCGATGAGGGTGACGAGATCTGGATCATTCGCTCGATCTCACAGAAGTACTACCTCTGCGGCGGCTGCAAGGGAGAGATCCAGATCGGCGACGAGCATGTGGTGGTGCAGTACCTCGGCCGCGGAGGCGGCACGGAGCACTCCCACTGGCATCGTCGCTGTGCCGAGGAGATCCTCTACAGCCAGATCCGGAGCGTCCGCACCGTCTCGGCCCGCGAGTCGAGCCGAGACCGGCTGGAACGGCGGGGCCGACGGCCCGCCGGCAGACGAAACCGTCCGCGCTGATCCGGCTGCGGTCAGTTCCTGACGGTGCGGCGGCGCCGAAGCAGCAGCGCGCCGCCACCCACTGCCAGCACCGCCAGCATCAGGAAAGGCAGAACCGGCACCTCATCGTCACGCCCCTGCCAGTAGAGGGTCCCGTTGATCTGCGCCGGTTCGCCTCCGACCCGGAGCGGGATGGTGTAGGGAAAGATCTCGGTCCTCTCCGATTCATCCTTCACCTGGGGTGGCACTCCGTTACCCATGTAGTGGGAGCGATGGTCATGCCACTCGAATCGTCCGTCGGTATCAACCTGCTTCCAGTCCGGCTTCGCATCCTTGTCGGCCCGGGCCGGTATTTTCACGTTCGCGAACCGATCTTCGTTCTTGTAGTGGGTAGGTGAGTTCAGGTTCACCTCAACCGTCCCGTCGGCCAGGATCCGGGCGTACGGTTCACCGTCATAGCCGAGGATCTCGACCTCCCTGCCGGAGCGGTTCTCAAGCACTACGTGATCGTCGAAGTTCACGACCTGAGCCGTCAGGCCGTCAGCCAGCCGGGCGGGAGTGATCGAACTTATTACCGAACGGTAGTCCGAATTGCCCTGATGCGCGTGGGCCGTCGCTGTCACCGTGCCCACGATGGCGAGGGCCAGCAAGAGAAGGCCCGCGACTGACTTGAGGAACGCCACGGCGGCCAGTCTACCCGTACGCTTCGTCCGCGAAGACTACCCTTCGGGGAGTATCGATCCGAGGGCTGCCGGCCCTTCACCGAGAGGAGACTCCGAATTGGCTCACCCCCCCGGCCCCGAGCAGAGCGAACCCGGTCGTGCGTCTCCGGCCGAGTCCGGCCGAGCGAAGAACCCGATCACGGCGACCGTCTTCAGTGACCCTGCCTGCCCATTCGGCTACTCGGCGAATCCGGTCCTCAGGACACTCGAGTGGCGCTACCGCGATCAGATCACCTGGGATCTGGTCACGATCGGCCTTTCCGACCCGGAGAACCCCTCTCCCTACGGCCCCGCGGAGCAGGCTGCCGGGTGGATTGAATTCAGGGAGCGGTACGGGATGCCGTTCGCGGCCGAACCCAAGGCCCGATCCTTCACCACCGCACGTGCCTGCCAGACGATCGCCTCCGCCCGCCTCTCACACCCCGGCAGCGAGTGGCGCGTTTTCAGGACCTTTCAGTTGCTTCACTTCAATACTCCCCTGCTGCTCGACGATGACGACCATCTCGCCGAGGCCCTGGCCACGGTTCCCGGAATTGACGCAGCGGCGGTCGCCGCCCGGGTTGACTCGACCGAGGTCCGGGCCGCGTATCTGACCGACCACAGTCTCGCCCGCCGCGCCGGTCGCGGCCCGGCGTGGCTTCAGGGGCGCACTGCCGATTCGCCCCAGGGACCGCGCTACACGGCCCCCTCGGTGATCTTCAGCCGGGAAGGACAACGCTGCGAGATCGGCGGGTTCCAGCCGATCGAGGCCTACGACGTGGTGATCGCCAATCTCGATCCGGGCCTGAACCGGCTCGACCCGGCCGAGGATCCGCTGGACGCCCTGCGCCTCTATCCCGCCGGGCTGACCACCAGTGAGGTCGCCTCGCTTCAGTCACCGGGTTCCGAGGCTCCAGACCGTGGCCGCACCGAGCGCGAGCTGGTCCGTCTGGTCGGCTCCGGCCGGGTGCGACGGGTCCCGCTGGGCAGCGACGCCCTGTGGCTCACTTCCTGATCTCTGCCGCGACTCCCGGAACCCACAGACCGAACGAAAGCGACCCGGGCCGAGGGCCCGGGTCGCGTCGTCAAGCCAGACTGTTTCAGCTGAGCTTGTAGGTCTTTGACGCCGACTTCTTGACCTTGCCTTCGGCGACCGCCTTCTTGGCAATGTTGTTCGCCGCGCTGGCCTGTATGCCGATGCCGCGGGCGATGTCTGCCAGCTTCGAGTCCGGATTCTTGCCGACATAATCCAGGAACTGCTTTTCCCGCATCCCCCGCGGGGCACGCGTGCCACCCTTGGCGGCGGAACCGTCGCCTCCGAGTGCCTTCTGAATCCGTGACTGGGCGTCCTTGATCGCCTTCTCCGCCTCACGAGCTTCCTGCTTGGCCCGGGCCTTCTTGTCCTTGTACTCGGCCTTCACCTTGGCGGTGGCGTCCTTGGTGGCTTCACGGACTGCATCCCTGACCGCCCGACTCTCTTCAACCGAAAGCTGTTTCAGCTTTCCGGCTGACTGTTCCAACTGCTTGATCGCATCTTCGATGCTTGACATTACTTCTCCTCGTTTATTTCAGATGAAGGCAGATGCCAGATAATCATATGCCATAAGCGATACTTGAAGGCACGATTGTGTACATCAACTGCGCGATCCTGCCTCGATCAAACTTCGGAGCCCGCTTGAAGTATGGGCCGGGAAGGACTCGAACCTTCGACCTACGGATTATGAGTCCGCTGCTCTAACCAACTGAGCTACCGGCCCGGATCAGGAACTGATCGCTCCCGATCAGCGCCGGATTCTATGAAGCTCAGATCGCGAAGAGCTGCGAGAGGGACCTGCCCACATCCGGCGGCTCCTCCATGCCGGTGGCTTCCGCTGCGACCCCGGCCGCCAGGGCCTCGGCGGCCTCGGAGATCTGGCTCGCCCGGCTGGCCCGGATCTCGCCGGCCTTGGCCGCGTCGGAAAGATCCGACTCCATCAGTCCGGCCAGTTCACCAAGCCTCCTGAGGCCAAGCGTGGTTGCGGTCCCGTGGAGCGCGTGGGCTTCCTGCCGCAGCGTCTCGAAGTCGGTGGTTCCCGTGTCGAGCCCGGCCGAGATCACGTCACAGCGTTGACGGGCCTCCTTGGCGAACGCGTTTAGCAGTTCCCCGTTCGGCTTCTCTTCGCTCACAGCTCGTCACCCCCTGAAGATGGTCTCCGACGTCTCTCCCCTCCATTCTTGCCGTTTCCGCGATCCGCTGCACGGCGGTAGTCTGTCCCGGCATCTGACCAGCGGGCGGAAACGGAGCGGGAATGGCGAAAAGAGCGGCACTGGTAACCGGGGGTTCGGGCGGCATCGGCCTGGCGATTGCCCGCCGGTTGGCAGAGAGCGGGTACGCGATCACCATCTCGGGTCGCCGGGAAGAGAAGCTTGTCAAGACCGCCAGGGAGCTGACCGACGAAGGCCTCGAAGTCCATGCCGTCGCCGCCGATGTCAGCAGCGAGGAGGCTGTGGTCGGCCTCGTCGCCAGTCATCTGGATCGGTGGGGTCGAATCGACTGCCTGGTCAACAATGCCGGGATCGGGATCGGCCAGCCGATCGATCAGATCACCGCCAAGCACCTCGATCTCCAAGTGGGGGTGAACCTCCGTGCGACGGCGCTGGCCACCCGTGAGGCCCTTCCGAAGCTGCGTGAGGCCGGACGGGAGCACGGCAAGGCGCTGATCGTGAACCTTGCCTCGATCGCCGGAGTCCAGTCTCCCCCGTGGCTCTCGATCTACGGGGCGACCAAGGCTGCCGTCCTCGGGTTCTCCCGATCGACCCAGAAGGAGGTCGGTGAGGACGGGGTTGCGGTCACCGCGATCGCCCCCGGCTTCGTCGCCACCGAGATGACCGAGTTCGTCCAGGGGGAGATCCGCCCGGAGAAGATGATGCGACCCGAGGACATCGCCGAGGCCGTCGACTTTCTGCTCCGGGTCTCGCCCAACTGTGCCGTCCCCGAGCTGGTCATGGCCCGACCGGGTTCGGGACCGGACTCGGGCGGGATGTGAACCGGGGGTGCGTTGCCTGGTAGCGGCCTTCGGGGATCCGGGCCACGTTTTTCCCGCGATCAGCCTCTCCCGGAAGCTGCGGGAGCGGGGTCACGAAGTGATTCTCGAGACCTGGCCGCAGTGGGAGCAAGCGGTCACCGAAGCCGGGCTCGGGTTCCGTAGCGCCGATCAGTACCAGGTTTTCCCGCCCCCGTCCGGTGGCCGTGCTGGAAGCGGGGCGGCTGCCCGGGCGCTGCTGCCGCTGCTGGAGGAGTTCCGCCCGGATGTGGTGGTGAACGACGTGCTCACGGTCGCTCCCGCCCTCGCCGCGGAGGCGTTCGGAGCTCGTCGGGCGACCCTGATCCCGCACATCTATCCGGTGGCCGCGGAAGGCCTGCCCCTGTTCTCGATCGGGGCCGGACCACCGCGCACGGCTTCCGGCACCCGATTCTGGAAGGCCACCGACCGCCTGGTACGCCACGGGCTGGAACGGGGCCGCCGGGACCTGAACGCCCAGCGGCAGATCACCGGTCTGCCGCCGACCGACCGATTCCACGGCGGGACCAGCCCCGATCTTGCCCTGGTCGCCACCTTTCCCCAACTCGAATACGACCGGACCTGGCCGGACGGGGTTCACGTGACCGGACCGATGCATTTCGAGCTCCCCCACCCCGAGATGGAACTCCCCCCGGGTGACGAACCACTGATTCTGGTTGCTCCCAGCACCTCCCAGGATCCCGACAACCGCCTGGTCCGGGCGGCGCTCGCGGCTTTCAGCCACCAGCCGGTCAGAGTGATCGCAACGACCAACCGGGTGCGACCGAGCCGGCCGATCGAGGTGCCCGGGAACGCGGTGCTGGTCGAGTGGCTGAGCTACAGCCAGATCCTGCCGCTCGCCTCGGTGGTGATCTGCCACGGTGGCCACGGGACGGTGGCCCGGGCACTCGGGGCAGGGGTGCCGGTCCTGGCCTGCCCCGCCGCCGGTGACATGAACGAAACCGCGATGCGGATCGCCTGGGCCAGGGTCGGACGCTCGGTCCGCTGGAGCCTCACCGGACCGCGCAGCCTCCGGTGGGCCGTGGCCGAGATCCTGGGCGACCCGGTCTATCGGGTCCGGGCCGGTCAGATCCGCTGCTGGGATCGTCAGAACGACGGCCCCGCTCACGGGGCCGACCTGATCGAGAGGCTCTCCGCCGGACGGCTGTAGATGCCTGCTTCCGGGCGGAATCGAAGCTCGGGGGGGCGGACTCGAACCGCCAACCGTTCGGTTAACAGCCGAATGCTCTACCGATTGAGCTACCCCCGACCGCGTTCGGGAGATTACCGGACCGGACCGATCGGATGGCTCCCCGCCGGTCGCGGAGGCCGCCGCTGCATCGAGCGCTGCTTTTCCTCATTCCACGCTCTCGTGATCCTCTGCACGAAGCACCGACTCGGCCAGGGTCGACCGCTTGCGGTGAAGCTCGGCGAGGGTCGCGTGATCGCCCCGGTCGCTGCTCTCCCGGATCTCGTCATCGAGGGCCAGCAGTTCGAGTTCCATGAAGTTCCTCCGGATCGAACCGCTGCCCACCCGGTCGGGGTCAACCCGGGCGGTCAGGGCAGCGATCAGGCGGCGCAGATCGTGGTCATCGGGATCGAGTCCGGCCGCCGGGTCCTCAAGGTGATCCTGAAGCCAGGCGACCGTCCGCTCGATCAAGGGAGAAGAGAGGTGTCGCGCTTCCAGCCGACGGAGCCACTCGGCTCCCTCGTCCGGGCGTGAGACGCACATCGCCAGCAGCGACCGTTCGGTGCGCTCACGCTTGGTCAGCAGGGACCCGGGCCGGGCCGGAGCCGTGGCATCCACATCGGGCCGGGATCCCGGACCGGCCTCTGCCCCGGTCCCGGTCGGCGCCTCTGCGATCCGGGCAGCTACCACTCCCGGCTCGATCCGCAGTCGTTCCGCGGCCCTTCGGCTCAGCTCCTGGCGGGCCGCCCCGTCCGGCACGGTGGCCAGCACCGGGGCGATCTCGGCCATCCCCCGATCACGATCCCGGGGTGACTCGCTGTCGACCCCGCCCAGGATCAGATCGAGCCGGAACTCGGTCAGTTCGACCGCCGAATCAACCAGTTGACGAAAGCGGTCCGCTCCGCCATCGGTGGTCACCATCTCGGCCGGGTCGGTGCCGGCCGGCATCGCTGCCACCAGGATCCGCAGTCGGCGCCGGGCCGCGATCTCCCCGGCCCGAACCATCGCTTCCTGGCCGGCAGTGTCGGCGTCGAGGGCCAGGATCACGGTGTCGGTCCGGGCGGAAAGCTGGGCCAGCTGCGACTCGGTGACCGAGGTCCCCATTGCCCCGACCGCTTCGGTAAACCCGACCTGGTGAAGCGCGATCACATCGGTGTACCCCTCGACCAGGATCGCCCGTCCACGCTTGCCGATCGACCAGCGGGCGCGATCGATCCCGTAGAGGACGTCGCTCTTGTGAAAAAGCTCACCTTCAGCCGAGTTCAGATATTTCGGTTGCTGATCCGGCCTCGTGGCACGGGCCCCGAAGCCGATCACCCGATCCCGGACGTCCCGGATCGGAAAGGTGATCCGGGCCCGAAAACGGTCGTAGTGGCCTCCCTGGCGCCCCCTGGTGGCGAGTCCGACCCGTTCCAGTTCCGGCACCCGGTACCCGGCCCGCTGGCTGCGGACGAGGAGCGTGTCCCAGGCGCTGGGGGCGTAGCCGACCCCGAACTCGGCCAGGATCTCCGGGTCGAGGCCACGATCGGCCAGGTAGCTGCGGGCCCTGCCCGCCTCCGAACCCTCCTTCAGCACGTTTTCGTAGAACAGCGCTGCCCGACCCATCAACTCGATCAACCTGGCGCGCTCGGACCGGCGCCGTTCAGCCTCGGGGTCCTCCTCCTCGCGGGAAAGCTCGATCCCGTACCGCTCGGCCAGCAGTTCAACCGCTTCCGGGAAGTCGATGCCTTCCACCGCCATCACGAAATCGAACAGGTCGCCCCCCACCCCGCAACCGAAGCAGTAGTAGAGCCCGTCGGCCTGGTTCACCGAGAAGGAGGGTGTTCGCTCGTCGTGGAACGGGCAGAGACCGGTGTGTCTGCCTCCCTGTTGACGCAGGTCGGTGTGGGCGGAGGCAAGCTCCACCAGATCGGCCGCCGAACGGACCTGCTGAATCGTTTCGTCGCTGAACCGGGACAGGCATCCGAGTCTAGACCTACGGCCCGGATCGAGCCGGTCCTGGTGGTTCGGGTCAGAGCCGGGATCGCTCCGGAACGTAGAGCTCGGTGAAGTGGGCGATGCAGTAACGGTCGGTCATGCCGGCCAGCAGGTCGGTGACCCGCTGCACCGGCTCGGGTTCGGTTCCCGGGGTCTCCTCCGGACGTTCGATGTAGTGGTCGAAGAGAATCGCCAGCGCCCGGTGCACCCGTTCATGTTCGGCCCGCGCCTTCGGCCCGAGATACACCCGCTGGAACATGAACTCGCGGAGCCGCAACATGGCCTGTCCCATGTGCTCCGACTGGGCGAGGACTTCGCTCCCGGCCGATCGTTCGACGATGTCGGTGACCAGCGCATCGATCCGGGCCGCTCCGGTCGGTCCGAGCAGCGAGATCTCCTCTCCGGGCAGGTCATCCTCGGTCAGGATCCCGGCTCTGAGGGCATCGTCGATGTCGTGATTGATGTAGGCCACCCGGTCGACCAGGCGTACGATCTGTCCTTCCAGCGAGGCCGAACGTTCCGGACCGGTGTGCTTGAGGATTCCCTCCCGCACCGGCTGGCACAGGTTGAGGCCGCGCCCCTCCCGCTCCAGTTCATCCACCACCCGCAACGAGTGGACGTTGTGCTTGAAGCCGGCCCCCCCGTGGCGGCGGTTGGCGGCATCCAGTGCCTGCTCACCGATGTGGCCGAACGGGGGGTGGCCAAGGTCGTGGCCGAGCCCGACGGCTTCGGTCAGATCCTCGTTCAGGCCCAGAGCCCGGGCGGCCGTTCGGGCGATCCCGGAGGTCTCGAGAGTGTGGGTCAGCCGGGTTCGGTAGTGATCGCCTTCCGGGGCGACGAAGACCTGGGTCTTGTGCATCAGCCTCCGGAACGACTTGCTGTGGACGATCCGGTCCCGATCGCGCTGAAACGGTGTCCTGAGGGGACTGTCCGGTTCCGGCCGAACCCGGTCCGCCGGGTAGGACGGAACCGCATGGGGCGAAAGCCACTCGGACTCACGACGGCGGACCGCCGCCTCGAACTCCCCGTTCACGCGGCCGACCTTTCCTCCGGGCGGGACAGATGAACCTGTGCGTGCTCCGCAAGGACCTCGGCAATCGCCCGGCCGGCCTGCCGGACGGCCTGTGGTCCGGCAGCTGGAAGTTCACTCATGGGCAGGGCCAGGGAGTCGACCATGAACGAGTGGGCCGCTTCGGAAAACGGGAAGGACCCGGCTTCACAGGTGGCGCAGACCACGCCTCCGGCCGTCCCGGAAAATCCACTCAGGTGTTGCTCGCTGCCACACCGGGCGCAGGCCGAGAGCTCCGGAGCGAAACCGGCCGCGAGGGCAAGTTTCAACCGGAAAGCGACCGTCCCGGCGGGACCGGCCAGATCAGCCTCCGGATCCTGATCGACCAGGTCGAGGAAGCGACAGAGCAGGTTGTAGGCCGGGGGGTTCGGCTCCGATCCGTCCAGCAGCTTCAGCACCGCCCCGCAGGCGTCGGCACCCGCGGCGATTCCGCGTCCGGAGGAACGGAGCGTTCCGTGCCCGGCCACGGTCTCGGCAGCGGACACCGTGTGAAGGTCGCTGCGGCCACGGTGCAGCACCAGGGCCAGCCGGAAAAACGGCTCCAGCCGCCCCCCGAACCGGGAGCGCGGCTTGCGGACGCCTTTGGCGATCGCCCCGATCCGCCCGTGCTCAAGCGAGTACAGGTGAAGCACCCGGTCGGCCTCTCCAAACCGGATCGACCGCAGCACCACCGCTTCAGTCTTGAAGGTCTTGCCCACCCGACAGATGGTGCCGAACAGCTCGGACGACCAGACCCCCAACCCGCCATCGAGATGTAGGAAAGTCGGCACTATCCCTGACAACCATCATCTCGTTGCGCGAGGATCAATGAAACTCCCCGGGTCCTTCTGGAGCCGATTGTGGCGGCCATACCGCCCAAATCGGCTCCAGAAGGAACTGAAACGTAACTGGAACCATTCTGGAGCCGATTGTGGAGGCTATATCGCCTGAATCGGCTCCAGAACGACCCGCGGGACACTTGGGTGGTGACCGGATCAGCGTCTTGGTTTCCGACGGAGGCGGGTTTGGCAGTCGGGGCAGAAGTAGGTCGAGCGGCCGCCGACCACGATCCGCCGGATCGGTTCACCGCATTCGGGGCAGGGCTCGCCTTCACGCCGATGGACCAGAAACTCGGTCTGCATGGTTCCGCGCCGGCCCTTTGCGTCACGGTAGTCGTCGATCGAGGCCCCCCCGAGGTCGAGCCCTCGCTGGAGGGCCTCCACCACCCCGTCCCGGAGGGCCCGGTGATGCGCCTCCCGCATCGATCCCGCCGGAGACAGCGGATGCAGGCGGGCCCGGAAGAGAGCCTCGTCGGCGTAGATGTTCCCCACCCCTGCGACCACCTGCTGGTTGAGCAGAAAGGACTTGAGCGGACCGGTACGGCCGGCGCTCACCCGGGCCATCTCCTCCACGGTGAACTCGTCCGAGAGCGGCTCGACACCCAGCCGCTTCCCGAAGTAACCCTGGAGTTCGTCCGGTCCGGCGACGAACCCGCGACCGAATCTGCGGGGATCCGAGAATCTCAGTTCACCACCATCATCCAGCTCGAATCTGACCTTGAGATGGCGCTCCCCGAGATCAGGAGTGTCAATTCGGGGGTCGCCGGGGTTGGCGATACCGTCCGGTGAGACCAGGACCAGCGATCCGGTCATCCGCAGGTGGATGACCACGGATCTTCCATCATCCAGTTCGAGCAGCAGATACTTGCCGCGGCGGCCGACGTCGATCACTTCCCGGTCAACGACCGCCCGTTCAAACTCGGCCGGACGGCCCGGCTTGGTGAAGTACTCGTCGAGGACCTCCACCGCGGCGATCCGGCGTCCGGTGAGATCCGGATCGAGCTGGCGACGGATGGTCTCGACTTCGGGCAACTCGGGCACCGGGCGGTTCTATCAACCACCGTCCGGCGATGCGCGCCCGACCCGCGACTCCCGGCTACCGCTTGATCACTGCCCTGGGGTGGCTGCGGTAGTAGACATCCTTGAGCTGGCGGCCGGACAGGTGGGTGTAGATCTGTGTGGTTGCCACGTCGGCGTGTCCGAGCATCTCCTGTACCGCCCGCAGGTCACAGCCCCCGGCCAGCAGATGGGTGGCGAAGGAGTGTCTCAGAGTGTGGGGGCTCATCCGGTCCTCCAGCCCGGCCGCCCTGGCATGTCCCTGAACGATCTTGTAGAGGCCCTGCCGGCTCAGGTTGCGGCCACGGAAGTTGAGAAAGAGAGCCTTCTCGGGCCGACCCCGGACCAGTTCCGATCTGCCACCGGCGAGCCAGGACCGAACGGCAGCAATGGCCTGGCTGCCGAGCGGCACTATTCGTTCCTTGGAGCCCTTGCCGCGGGCCCGAAGCATCCCTTCCCGGAGATCCACATCGGTCAGCTCGAGACCCACGACCTCGGACGCCCGCAGCCCACAGGCGTACATCACCTCGAGGATCGCCCGATCCCTGCGGGCCGAAGGCGAACTCCCGACCGGAGTGGACAGCAGCTTCGAGACCTCCGCCTGGTTGAGCACCTTCGGCAGCTTCTTCGCCCGTCTCGGGGTGACCAGCCCGGCGGTCGGATCGTCGGCAATCAGGTCCTCACGCCTGAGGTGGCGGTAGAAGGCACGCAGGGCGGCCGTCTTGCGGTGAACCGTCGCCGGAGCCAGGGGCCGGCCATCGGCCCCCGGGCTGAGGCTGGACACGTAGTCCGACAGCTCCCCCGGGCCGACCTCGACCGGGTCGGCCCCGACCCGGGTGAGCCACGACCCGTACTGGAGCAGATCGGTCCGGTAGGCGTTCAGGGTATTTCGGGAAAGTCCGCGCTCGAGTTCGAGGTGAGCGAGGAAGTCGAGTAGCAGGTGCTCGAAACGGGCTCCGGCCGCCGGCGAAGTACCGGAGGGATCGGTCACGGTCACGGACGGGGGCATGCGCCCCTCTTCCCCCTGCCGGGGCGGGCCCCTTCCGGCGCAATCGATCGGCCGGGATCAGGGGCAGAGACCGGCCAGGCGCTGTCCGGCAGCGAGCGGCGCGGCAAAGAAGGCCGGATCATCGGTCAGGTCGCGCCCCATGCTCCGGCGGGGCAGGCCGCTTTTCAGGTATCCGGTCAGGTCGGCCCTCTCGGGAGCGGCTCTGTGTCCGCCACGACCAAGCCCTCGGACCAGCGCCGGGAGCCCGCCCTCGGGGGCGAGGTCGCCGAGCAGTTCATCCACATTTTCCGGAACCGGCACCTCGACCGGTCCGAGACAGAGCGAGAGCACCGCCCGGGAGTGGTGACTCAGGCCGGTGTGACGAGGGCGAGGATCGGCGGCCGAGATCCGCGGCACGAGCAGCGCCGGCAGGTCCAGGGCGAGGGCCGCGTGGAGGACCTCCAGGGCGGCCATCCCGCCATGCCCGAAAGCGGTCTCGGAACCCAGGATGCCCGGGCCCGGACCGGCGATCACCCCGTCCCAGCCGAGACTGTCGGCCGCATCCAGGGCTCCGACCAGGGTGATCGTCTCGAGCTGACCCCCGTAGGCCGGTCCGGCCGTCAGGTGACCGGCCAGGATCCCTCGGTCGATCAGTTCCCGGACGTCGCGCGAAAGCTTGCCGGGGAGCGCCCCTCCCCCGGTCTGGACGTACCCGATCCGGGGCCGCTCCGGGGCCGGCCCCTGGCCCGCCGCCCAGGCTGCGGGGGCGAGATGGCCGTGAAGCCCGAGCGCGAGGACCGGCACTCCTCGCTCGGGCCGGGGCGGATTCTTTCCGGAGGGACCCACCGCCCGTTCGACGGTGGCCACCGGATGCTGGAGCGGGCTGTAATTCAACTTCATCACGTGCTCGGTCGCGGAACCCGATCCGGCCAGACCCCGGGTCAGGTTGACGCAGACCAGGTCGAAACCGCCCGATCCGAGTCCGAGGTCGAGGGCCTCGACGTTGAGCACCACCTCGTCGCCGATTCGGCATTCGCCGACCAGAGCGGGGTCGGCCCAGGCGGGGCGGTCCTCACCTTCAGCGGCGTCTTCGAGCCGCACGGTCAACGGCTCGGTCGCGACCACCCGACCACGCCGAAGTTTCAGCACGCGGCTTCCCGTTCCGCGGCCCGTTCCACGATCTCCTCGCAGATCGCCAGCATCCGGAACAGGTCGTCACGGGCCACCGCTTCCGAGGAGGTGTGATTGTCACTGCTCCCGTCAGCGAGCAGCAGACAGTCCATCCCGCGGTCGATGAAGACATTGGCGTCCGACCCACCCCCGGTTGCGACCCGGCTGGCAGGGATCTCCAGAGCCCGAAGGGCGGACTCGGCAACCTCGAGGGCTGCCGATTCCCCCGGGATCCGGTACCCCGGAAACACCCGCTCGGTGACCAGATCCACCTCACAGCCCGCCTCGGAGGCGGCCAGGGTCATCCGGTCACCCATCTCGGCGATCAGCGCCAGCGCCCGTTCGTGGTTCACCGACCGGGCTTCGGCCTCGATCCGGCAGATCCCCGGAACCACGTTCCCGGAGCTGCCTCCGGAAATCAGCCCGACGTTGGCGGTGGTCTCCTCGTCCAGTCGGCCCAGATCCATCGAGGAGATCGCGTCTGCGGCTGCGGCAATCGCCGATCGACCGTCCTCGGGTCGGACCCCGGCGTGTGCCTCGACTCCCTGGAAGGTGGCCCGAATCCGCATGTGAGTCGGGGCCGCCACGATCACCTCGCCGACCGGGCTGGCATGATCGATCACGTAGCCGATCCGGGCCTTCAGGCGATTCTGGTCGAAGGCGACCGCCCCCAGCAACCCCTGCTCCTCCGCGACCGTGAGCAGCAGCTCGATCCCGATCGCGGGTGGTTCGTCGGCATGCCGGGCGGCCAGTTCGAGCAGCACCGAGACCGCCGCCTTGTTGTCCGCTCCGAGGATCGTGTCACCGACCGAACGGTAGATCCCGTCCCCGTCGAGAGTCACCTCGATCGGACCCTCGTGCGGCACCGTGTCGAGGTGGGCGCAGAACATCACCCAGCCCGGTGATCGTCCCGGGATCCGGCAGAGCAGATTGCCCGCCCCGGCACCGGCCGGGCCGGCCGCGTCGTCTTCATCGACCGTGAACCCGAACGATTCGAGCTCTGCACGGACGAGATCGGCTACCCGACGTTCCTCCCCGGTCGGGCTGGCCGTTTCACAGAGGCGGACAAAGCGGCTCACCGAGGCCGGCTCAGCTCACGGTGCAGCGACGTCGGCCGACTTCCGACCGATTCCGGAAAGCCGGTACAGAATGATCAATATCAACGGGTTGAGAAGATCGAGCCAGAGAACCGCCCCGCTGTTGTTCGGCTCGTGATTGTCGTACTTGACCAGTTGGTGGATGTGCCCGTAGGCGTCACCCCAGAACAGTATGGTCGCGAACAGCACCGCCGCCAGCCAGAACTTCGGGTCCCGAATCCAGAAGCAGAGCAGCCCGACCACGCCGATGGCGAGATCGCCCATCGCGTTCTCGAACTGGAACGCCCCGGTCCCGGTCGGGGTCCAGGGGACGAACCCGATCCCCTCGGCGGTCTCCTTCGCATCGAAAACGTGAAAGGCCGCCCCGAAGATCGAGGCGACACCGATCGCGATTCCGAGCCAGTACATGAGCAGGACCCTCGCGACGGCTTCCCGACCGCGTTCCTCCTTGCGTCGCCAGAGGTGGATCGCTGCTCCGATCAGAGCGACGACAATCCAGAAAGCGAACGCCATCCTCAGACCTCCTTGGCTTCGATTGATTCGGGTAGATCGCCGGATGCCGGCTCTCTCGATGCGGCAAGCTCGCGAGCGGCCTTCATGAACTCGCGGAACAGGGGTTCCGGTCGGTTCGGCCGGGAGTTGAACTCCGGGTGGAACTGGGACGCGACGTAGAACGGGTGGTCGGGAAGCTCGACGATCTCGACCAGCCGCTCGTCCGGCGAGGTACCGGAACAGACCAGACCCCGGTCCTCGAGCTTGGTCCGGAGCAGGTTGTTGACCTCGTAGCGGTGCCGGTGCCGCTTGTAGATCACCGGTTCTCCGAAGATCCGTTCAGCTTCGGTTCCTCCGTGGATCTTCACCGGATCGGCCCCGAGGCGCATGGTTCCCCCCATGTCCGAGACCTCTTTCTGCTCCGGCAGGAGATCGACCACCGGGTACGGGGTCTCGGGGTCGAACTCGGCCGAGTTGGCCCCCTCCATCCCGGCGATGTGACGGGCAAACTCGATCACCGCGATCTGCATTCCGAGGCAGATTCCGAGGTACGGGATTCCGTTCTCGCGGGCGTAGCGGGCCGCCTCCACCTTGCCCTCCACCCCGCGCTCGCCGAAACCACCGGGGATCAGCACTCCGTCTGCCCCTTCGAGGCGGGAAGGTTCGAAGTCGTCCGAGTCGACCAGGTCGATCCGGACCTTGACCCCGTTGTGGATCGCGCCGTGTTCGAGCGCCTCGATCACCGACTTGTAGGCGTCGGCCAGCTGGACGTACTTTCCGACCAGGGCGATCCGGACTTCGCCTTCGGCCCGGTCGGCCATCCTCAGCATCTCCTCCCAGTCGGCGAGATCCGGCAGCGGGCCTTCCATCCGGAAGTGGTCGAGGATGAAGTCATCGAGCCCTTCCGCCCGGTACATCAGCGGAATCTTGTAGACGTTGTCCACGTCCTGGCCGGAGATGACCGATTCGGTCGGAAGGCTGGCGAACTGGGCGATCTTGCGACGGATGTCCCGGTCGAGGCCGGAAACCGAGCGGCAGATCAGCGCATCCGGCTGGATCCCGATTCGCCGCAGCTCATTGACCGAGTGCTGGGTCGGTTTGGTCTTCATCTCCCCGGCATGCTTGATGTAGGGGACCAGGGTCAGGTGGATGAACATCGCCCGGCGGGGTCCGAGATCGGTGTAAAGCTGGCGGATCGCCTCGAGAAACGGCAGAGACTCGATATCTCCCACCGTGCCGCCGATCTCGGTGATCACGAAATCAACCTGCTTGGCCTCGGCCACGATCAGGATCCGGTTCTTGATCTCGTCGGTGATGTGCGGGATCACCTGAACGGTTCCGCCGAGGTAGTCACCCCGGCGCTCCCGGCTGATCACCGAGTTGTAGATCGCGCCGGCGGTCACATTTGATGCCCGGGAGGCGTTCTCGTCGGTAAACCGTTCGTAGTGGCCGAGGTCGAGATCGGTCTCGGCCCCGTCCTCGGTCACGAACACCTCGCCGTGCTGAAACGGGCTCATCGTCCCGGGATCGACGTTGATGTACGGATCGAACTTCTGGATCTGGACCCGGAAACCACGGGCGACCAGCAGCCTTCCGATCGAGGCCGAGGCGATGCCCTTGCCGAGGGCAGAGAGTACGCCACCGGTGACGAAAATGAAGCGGGTATCTCCAGGGGCCTGATCGCTCACTTGACTCTGCCGAGGGAGTCTATAAACCGCAGGGGCGGAAAGCGGTCGATGAAGGCCGAGATCGAACGGAACTCGCCGAAAATGGTCACCGCGACGACGATTCCGAGCATGATCAGCCGGGCCGACTGGCCCGGTCCGGTGAGCAGCACCATGCCGGCCACGGCACCGGCAAGGTTGGATCCGGTGTCGCCGAGCATCGCCCGCTCCCTGAGGGTGAACCAGGCCCCGACCAGGAACGGGCCGAGGAAGATCCCGCTCACTTCCAGCGCCCGGAGGGAGGGGCCGGCAATCGAGACCACGGCGACCACCACAAGCAGTGATTTCTCGACCCGTCCGCCCCGCAGATCGAGCAGGTTGAACAGGTTGGTGACCAGGATCAGCAGGGCAACGTCGACCGCGTACATGCCCCATCCCCCGCCGCTGTCCGCCAGCACATAGACCGCCAGCGCGAGCGATCCGACCGCCTTGATCGCACCGGTCGAAAGCCGCCCCTCGGTCACTGCGGTGGCATGGCCACGCCAGCCGCGTGGGGTGTTGCGCTCCTCTCCTCGTCCCAGGGCGTCATCGAGCAGGCCGAGGAAGGCCACCCCGGCCAGGTACACCGGCCACCGGCCGAGATCGGGAATCAGGGAGGCCCCGGTCCGGGCGTCGAGTGCGGCGAGTGGTGCGAGCGCAACCAGAGCGGCAACGAAGAGCACCGTCCCCAGCGGGAAGGCGAGCCGGCGGTCCCGGTAGTTGACCCGGATGTGACCGGCAGCCACAAGGCCCCTCACCCCGGCAGGGATCAGAACCGCCCCAACCGCCGTGCCGACCAGGATCCCGGCCCAGACGACGGCTCAGCCCTTCCCTTCGGCGCGATCCGGACCGGTGCTGGAGCCGGGAACGGGGGCCAGCAACTCCGGAACCAACGCCCCGGCATCCGGCCCTACTCCAAAACTTCCTACCGCTCCGTTCAGGGAGTAGATCAGGCTGACCTTTCCCGAGGGCATATCGACGTTGTCGACCGTGGTCAGGTTGTTGTCGTGGAAGAATCCGATCCCGGAGGGTTCGGTGCCCAGGGTTTCGACCCCGACCACCCGGATTCCGGTGCCGGCCGCTCCCGAGACGACTGCCCGGTCGAGCTGGTCGCTGAGTCCCGCCCCGTCCCCGGAACCGGCCTCCTTCTCGTCCCGGTAGAAGACAAGTCCGTCAAGTCGGCCGAACTGGCCGCTCGACTGGGAGAACATCACTCCGTCGGTCAACTCCAGCACCCGACCTCCGGTGACCAGCTGGCGACCGAACGTCTCACCGAAACGGGTCACCAGACGCGGGCGGGCCCCCAGCCCGGCCAGCCGGGTGCCTCCGAGTGCGTCGGCCAGCTCACCGGTTTCGGGCGGCTGGCGGAGCGCGCCCACCGCGACCAGTCTGCCCCCGGTCGGTTCGATCGCCTCCTCCACCGACTCGGTCACCTCTGACGGCAGCTCGCCAAACCCGACCAGCCCGATCCGTCGTCCGGCCAGCCGGGAGTCAACCAGCAGCGGATAAACCGTGCGCCCGAAACTGTTCGACCAGCCCTCCCGGCGTTCGAGTTCGCTGACCTCGGTCCGGGACGCGTCCAGATCCTTGGTCAGACTCTTCTCCAGGTCCTTCCGGGTGCTGTTCAGGAGCTCGCCGCCGTACTGCGAGCCGAGCAGAATCCCGATGGCCAGAGCGAAGAAGACGGCCGCCAGCGAAGCAGCGTGATAGCGAGCGCTGTATCCCATTCCGGGCGAAGACTAAAGCCCCAGCCAGATCTTGATCTTCAGCCACAGCATGTCGTACAGGTTGGCCAGGGCCGGCGAGGTCAGGACCACGATCACCACCAGGACCAGGAAGGCCCCGAGGAACAGCATCAGTGGCCCTGCGGTCAGCCCGGGGTTGTAGAGCCGGCTCACCCCGCGGGCATCAACCAGGATCTCGCCGATCCTCAGGCGAGTCAGAAAGGTCGAGGACATCCCGGCCCGGTCCTTGTCCAGAAACTCGGTCAGATTGAAGTGGGCACCGACCGTGACGATCAGCGAGGCACCCTTTTCGAAGGCCATCAGCATCGCCACGTCCTGACTGGTTCCGACCGAGGGCAGCACGGTGTGTTCGACCTCGAGATCGACCAGCCGCTCCCGCCCCGGGGCCCGTCCGTCGGCGTAGGCGTGGACGATCACCTCGGTTCCGGAGCGCAGGATCTCGTCCGAGGCCGAGTCCATGTCTCCGAGGATCATGTCCGGCCGGTAGCCGGCGTCACGGATCGCGTCGGCGGCGCCGTCGACCCCGACGATGATCGGTCTGGTGTCACGTATGTAGGCCCTGAGTGCCCGCAGGTCACGCTTGTAGTTCGGCCCCCGTACCACGATCAGAACCGGCCGGTCACGGAAATCAACCCGGGTGTCCGGGAGTTCGATCGAGCCCGAGAGCAGTTCGGACTCCTCCCGAATACGGGAGACCGTGTTCTCGGCGAAGTCGGCCAGCGCGTGATGAATCTCGGCCTGCTGCTCCTCGAGCTGGCGCAACAGCCCGGGCTTCAGCTGCTCGATCCCGCAGGCGACGACGTCGCCGCCGCGCAGCAGGTCCGGTCCGTCGAGTTCGATCCGATCACCGTCGTGAAGCAGGGAGAAAAGCTCCTGCTCGGGGAAGTCGATCAGCCTGACCCCGCCCTCGACCAGGATCAGCGGACCCTGATTCGGGTAGTGGCCGTCCGACGATGACTGATCGTTGAGCACCACCTTCACCCCGGTTGCGACCAGATCCTCGGCCGCAACCCGATCGAGGTTGCGGTGACCGATCACCGCCACGTCGCCCGGCTTCAGGGTCTTGACCAGATCCTTGGTCCGCCGTCCGGTGCGCACGATGCCGCTGCTGACCGGGTTCGGGGAGGACCGTTGTCCGTTTCCGGTCGACCGCCAGAGCTTTTCGCGGATCATCGCCACCACTTGAGGGTAATGGCTACCCGGATGTCGGATCCTCGCGGACCGGCCGGACGCTCAGCGATGGGTCGAGAGGAGTTCGGCCGCGTGACGGGTCGCGGTGGCATCGCCCGCTTCGGCCCCCATCATCCGGCGGATCTCCCCCACCACGTCATCACCGACGAGCGACTCGACCCGGGCGGTGGCCGGCTCCTCGCCGACCTCCTTGGTGATCGCAAAGTGGGCCTCGGCCCGGGCAGCGACCTGCGGCAGGTGGGTGATCGCGATGACCTGGCGGGTCGTGGCCACCTTTCGCAGCCGGTCTCCCACCGCCCCGGCGGTGTTGCCACCGATCCCGGCATCGATCTCGTCGAAAACCAGGGTGCGGCCGCCATCCGCATTTCCGTCTCCGGACGCGGCCAGCGCCAGCATCACCCGGGAAAGCTCCCCGCCGGAGGCCGTGTCGCGCAGTGGCTGGGCCGCCATCCCGGGGTTGGGAGCGAGGATGAACTCGGCCGCCTCCAGCCCCCCCGGGCCGGGACCGTCCGGGAGGGCTTCGAGTCTGATCGTGAACTCGGCCCCCGCCATGGCCAGTTGATCAAGGTCGATCGAGATCCGCTCGGCCAGGTCTTCGGCGGCGCGGGTCCGGCTCTGGCTCAACCGCACCGCCAGCTTTCCGAGCCCGGCCCGGGCCTGATCGAGTTCCCCTCGCAGCTCCTCCTCGCGGGCGGCGCCACCTTCGAGCCGGTCGATCTCCGCCCGACACCGTTCGGCGTGATCGAGCACCTGCTCGATCGATCCGCCGTGTTTCCGTTCGAGTCGCGACAGCAGATCGATCCGCTCACCGACGACCGTCAGGCGCTCCGGGTCACCGACACTCGCTTCACTCCTGGAACCGAGATCCTGCCCGACGTCGTCGAGCTCCAGGGCGAGGCTTTCGAGCCGTCGGTCCAGGTCATCGAGACCCGGATCCACCCCGCGGAGCGGTGCCAGCAGGCCACGTACCGCAGCCAGCTCGCCGAGGGTGCCGGCGCCCGGACCGATCTGCTCTCCGCGCAGGAGGGAGGCAGCCTCGGCGGTCGCCCGTTGCATCTCCTCGATCCGTTCAAGCCGGATCCGCTCCGCTTCCAGAACTTCGGGTTCACCCGGCACCGGTGCGGCGGCCTCGATCTCTTCGAGCTCGTACCGGTACAGGTCGAGGTCCCGCTCCCGCCCGCTCTCCCCGGCGAGCTCGTCCAGCTCGGACTCCAGGCGGCGAAATCGGGTCCAGGCTGCCCTGTAGTCCTGAAGCAGATCTGCGTGGCGGCTGCCACCGGCTGCGTCCACCATTCCGGTCTGGACCGAGCTGATCGTCAGCCGCCGGTGCTCGTGCTGGCCGTAGAAGGTGATCAGCCTTGCGGTGATCTGCCGCAGATCCGCCGCGGACGCTGCCCGGCCACCCAGAAAGGCGGAGGTCCGGCCCGAGCTGAACACCCTGCGCCCCAGGATCAGCTCTTCCGTGTCGGCCGGAAGGCGCTCCAGGATCGGTTTCAGTTCGGGGTCGTCGGCCAGCTCGGTGGGCAGGTCGAACACACCCTCGACCCAGGCCTCGTCGGCACCGGGGCGTACGATGTTCCGCTTCGCCTTGCCACCCATCAGCAGATCGAGCGAGTGGGCAAGCACCGTCTTGCCGGCCCCGGTTTCCCCGGTCAGCACATTCAGGCCGGGATCGAGCCGAAGCTCGGCCCGTTCAATCAGCAGGAGGTTTTCGATCCTGAGCTCGCGCAGCATGGGACCCCGTGTTTAGCAGCGGGACCGGATGAAGTCCGGCTTCGTCAGCGGCAGATCCCTGTTTCTCCCGCAAAGCGCAGGAAAATCCCTCGCGGTGAGGTCAGACGGCGAGGTGCCCGAACTTCTCGCGGATTCGGTGGTAGAAGTTCGAACCCGGCAGCTGGGCCAGACGGGCGGCGTCCGGACGGTAGCTCACTTCCGCTTCGGCGCCCGGCTCCAGCCTGCCGATCCCGATCCCGTCCGCCTCGCAGTCGACCACGTCGCGGCTACGGTGGTTGACCACGTGGAGAACGTCGTCGGGTGCCACCACCAGCGCCCTGGCGGTGAGGGTGTGGGGCGCGATGTAGCTCACCACGTAGCCGGAGACTCCCCAGGCGAGGATCGGTCCGTGATTGGCGAGGTTGTATCCGGTGGATCCGACCGGGGTCGAGGCAACCAGGCCATCGCAGCGCACGTGGCCGACCTCCTCGCCGGCAATCCGGTAGCTCAGTTCGGCCACCCCGGTCTGGGGATGACGACTGAAACTCACGTCGTTGATCGCAGTCGTCTTGACTCCGTCGATCACGACCTCGAGTCCCGGTATCTCCAGCAGTTCGTAGTCCCCTGCGAAGGCCCGGTCGAGCCCGAGTTCGAGCTGATCGGCCTCGACTCCGGAGAGGAAGCCGACCCGTCCGTAGTTGATTCCGAACACCGGAATCCCGGTTCCGACGGTGTCACGGAGCGCGCTCAGGATGCTGCCGTCACCGCCGAGCACCAGGCAGAGGCCGGGCTGCTCGCCGGCGTCCGCCCCCGGCCCACCCGCCGGCCGCAGATCCCAGCCGTGCCGGTTTGCCGCTGCCTCGGCGACCACTTTCGCCCGGTCGATTCCTTCGGCGTGTTCATGGGTGTAGAGCAGGGCGATCGGGCGGCTCATATGGCTACACCTTCGCAGAGCGCGGCCCCGTCGGGGGCACCAGGCCCGGGGTGACCGAGGCGGATGAAGGTCTCCAGATTCCCTTTCGGCCCGGGCAGCCCGGTCGGGGCGATCCCGTTCAGTCCGAACCCCAGACCCCGGGCGAAGTCGGCAACTTCGGAGACCGCCTCGCGCCGGTCGGTCTCGCTCCGCACCACCCCGCCACGGCCAACCCGGGCCCGGCCGAGCTCAAACTGAGGCTTGACCATGGCGAGGATCTCGCCGTCCGGGTGGATCATCCCCCGGACCGGGCCCAGCACCTTGGTCAGCGAAATGAAGGAGACATCGATCACGGTCAGGTCCGGTTCGTACTCGAGATCACCGGGCTTCAGGTCACGGGCGTTCAGGCGCTCGATCACGGTGACCTGCGGGTGCCGCCGTAGCGAATCCTCGATCTGTCCGTAGGCAACGTCCAGGGCAATCACGTGAGCCGCCCCGTGCTCGAGCAGGCAGTCCGTGAATCCGCCGGTCGAGGCACCAACGTCGAGACAGCGCCTCGCCTTGACCGGGACCTCCAGCGCCTTCAACGCGTTTTCCAGCTTGATCCCGCCGCGGGAGACGAATCGACGGGCCTCGGCCAGTTCGACCTCCTGATCGGCCATTACCTCCTGGCTCGGCCTGAGGGCCACCGGCCCATCGCGACCGAGCTTGACCTGGCCGGCCCGAACGGCTCTCGCGGCAACGGTCCGGGACGGAAACAGATTCCTTTCGGTCAAGAGCACGTCCAGCCGGATTCGCTTTCTGGGCATTCCGGAAAGGTACCGGGAGGCAATTGACACGCAATCATGTCAATATGTGATGAGCCTCACACACCGGCCCTCCGAGTCGGCCTAGGTTCGAGTTCAAAGGAGGTGCTCAAAGTGCCCAATCGACCGATCAAGATCGACTTTCACAACGCTCTCGTCCTCGCGATCGCCCCGCTGATGATGATCGTTCCCTACGTCCTGACCTTCGACCCCAAACTCGGCCTGCTCAGCTTCTTCCTGGGTGCAGCCGCAATGGGAATCGCGCTCAGCGGCATCCGGCCGCAGACCCTGCCCGGATCGACGATTGCGGGCTTCGACCGCATTCTCGGCCTGACCACGGTGCTGGTCGGCCTCGTTTCCGGCCTCACCGGCCAGCCCGTGGTTACCACCATCTTCCTGGTCGGGTTCGGCGCCGCTCATCTCGCCCTGACCGCGGCAACGCGGTACGGCTCTCGCGGCGCATGAGGACCCGACCCACCTCCCACCGATCAACAACATAGAGAGCAGACACTCTCCTCCAAGTGACGAAAGGTCCCGCACCCCAAGGCGGGACCTTTCGTCTTTTCCGGGCCGGGATCCTGGGTTGGTCAGGTCCGCCGTGGATCCGCCCTCCCGGGGTCTAGTCTGGGGTGGTGTCCGACTCCTCCACCCCATCCGTCCCCCTTCCGTTCGGCCTGCGGGCGGAGTGGTTGATCGAACGGCTGGAACTGGAGGCCCGATCCGGCGTGAGGGACCCCGGGCTGGATGCCGATCTGACCGAGCTTCGCGAGAGCTGGCGCCTTCTCACCGAACCGGAGCGTGAGCATTCCGCCGCCGTGGTCGAACGGATGGGCGCCCTGACCCGGTCCCGTCCGCCCGCCGGGTCGCCGGAGTCCGACTCGATCGGGATCGGGGGCACCGTCCGGGCATCCGGACCGGGAGCAGCCATCCCCCCGCCCCGTGACGAACAGGCCGAGGCTACGATCGCCCTCCAGGGACTCGAGGGACTGGAGCTCACCGACGCGCCACCCTCCCGGAGCTACCACGGCCCGCCGGATCCGGACTCGCTGCTCGCCCACATGGGTTACGACTCCTTCCGGCCCGGCCAGAGGCAGGCGGTCGAGGCGGCGCTGGCGGGCCGTGACAGCCTGGTGGTGATGCCGACCGGAGGCGGCAAGAGCCTCTGCTACCAGCTCCCTGGCCTCGCCGGCGAAAATCTGACCCTGGTGGTCTCGCCACTGATCGCGCTGATGTCCGACCAGGTGCGGCGACTGCGCTCCGACGGTCATCCGGCTGTCATGTTCGCTTCCGGCCTCTCCCCGGAGGAGAGCGAGGCCTCCCGAAGCGCGGTGGCCGACGGATCGGCCCGAATCGCCTACTGCTCACCGGAACGGTTCGGTTCTGCCGCCTTTCTCGAGCTGATCTCCAGCCGTGAGATCGCTCTGCTGGCGATCGATGAGGCTCACTGTCTGTCGGAGTGGGGTCACGATTTCCGGCCCGACTACCTGCGGCTGCCCAAGGTTGCCGAACGACTGGGGCGGCCACCGGTGATGGCTTCGACCGCGACCGCCACGCCCGAGGTGGCAACCGAGATCGCCTCCCGGATGGGGATGCGCGATCCGGTCGAGGTCCATTCCGGCTTCGACCGCCCCAATCTCAGCTTCGACACGATTGCCCTGGAAGGCAAGGGCTCAAAGGCGAAAAAGGCCGCTCTGCTTGAACTCGGCCTGTCCGATCCGGCAAACCGGCCGGCGATCGTCTACTGCGGTACCCGTCGGGACACCGAAGAACTGGCCGACGCCCTCGCCGCAAACAACCTCCAGGCTGTGGCGTACCACGCCGGGATGGCCCCCGATGAACGGGCCTCGGCCCAGATCCGGTTCATGGAGGGTGACGTCGACGTGGTGGTCGCCACCAATGCCTTTGGCATGGGAATCGACAAGGCTGACGTGCGATCGGTCTGGCACTGGGCGATCCCCTCCAGCGTCGAGGCCTACTACCAGGAGGCCGGCCGGGCCGGCCGCGACGGCGCCCCGGCGCGGGCAGTCCTCCTGGCCATGCGGGCCGATCTTGGCCGCCTGATCCGATTCATCGAGCAGAAGAGGGTTGACCCGGACGACGTCCTCGCCTTCATCGAGCGACTTCGGGAAGCCTGCGGCGAGGAGGGGTCAACCGAGGTCGAGGCCCCACGAGGCGACTCCGATCGGATCCGGTTGGCGGTGGCCGAGCGGGCCGGGGCCCTGGCCGTGGATCCGGCCCCCGGCGGCCGACTTCGGGTCGAACCTCTGGATCGGGTTGCGCCGGGCGCGATCCGGTCCGCCTGTCGGGTCCCCGAGGACCGCGGCTGGCGGGCCTACCGGGCGGTCGAGGCCTTCGCCTTCTCGGACACCTGTCGGCGGCGACAGCTACTCGACCATTTCGGTGACGGCTCACCCACCCGACCGACCGGCCGCTGCTGCGACGTCTGTGATCCAGACAGTTTCCTGCCGGATCCCGACAGCCTGGTGATCGGCCGTCCACGAGCCAATCCGAAAGCGAAATCCAGTCCACCTCCGGAACTCGCCGCAGAGAACGAGGAGCTGTTCGAGGCGCTCAGGGCGTGGCGCCTCGAGGCGGCCGGGGACCGGCCCGCGTTCCATGTCGCCTCCAACCGCACCCTGGTCGCCATCGCCACCGCCCGCCCGGCCGACCAGGATGAGCTGCTGGCGATCCGCGGGGTCGGACCCGCCTTCATGGACAACTACGGGGCCGCAGTTCTGCGGCTGGTTTCAGCCCATTCCTGACCGCGCCCGACCGGCTACCGGATCGTGTCTCTGTTCAGGCTGTCGGGGCGTGGTGCCCGAGTGCGGCCAGCACCTGTTCCGCAACGGACCCCGCAGTGAACCCGACCTCTTCGTGAAGCAGGGCAGGCTTTCCGTGGGTGATGTAGCGGTCGGGCAGTCCGATCCGGATCACCCGGGCCCGTTCGGCCGGGTTCACGAAGCTGTCCTCGAGATGCTCGACCACGGCTGAACCGAAGCCGGCCTCACGCACCCCCTCCTCGACCGTAACCAGCAGATCGTGTGAGACCGCGAGCCTTTCGATCAACTCGGCGTCGAGCGGCTTCACGAAGCGGGCGTCGGCGACGGTGGCTTTCAGTCCGCCCTCGGCCAGCAGGTCGGCGGCATCGAGTGCAAGCGCGACCCCGCTGCCGTAACCGAGGAGCGCGACCCGTTCACCGTGACGAAGCGTTTCACCGGTGCCGACCGGGATCAACTCGGGCCGGTCCGGGAGGTTCACTCCGAGTCCGGCCCCACGCGGATACCGCAGTGCCGCCGGGCCGTCGTGGGCGATCGCGGTGTGAAGCATGTGAACCAGCATCGCCTCGTCCCGGGGGGCCATCGCCACCATGTTCGGCAGCGGGCGCAGATAGGCGATGTCGAAGGCGCCGTGGTGGGTCGGTCCGTCGTCGCCGACCAACCCGGCGCGGTCCATCGCAAAGGTCACGTCGAGGTTCTGCAGGCAGACGTCGTGGACGATCTGGTCGTAGGCACGCTGCAGGAAGGTGGAGTAGATGCCGCAGACCGGTTTGCCGCCCTGGAGGGCGATCCCGCTGGCCATCAGCACCGCGTTCTGTTCGGCGATCCCGACGTCGTAGTACTGCTCCGGTCGTTCATCGGCGAGCCGCTGCAGCCCGGCCCCGCCGGCCATCGCCGCGGTGATCCCGATCACCCTCGGATCGGCCGCCGCCTCGGAAACCAGGGCATCCGAGAAGACCTTGGTGTACTGCGCAGGGGCCGATGCCGGCTCCGGTTTCTCAAGCAGTTCCGGGGCGATCGAGGGCGGCGCGTCGGACTCCTGGAACGGCACCAGCCGCGGCTTCTCCTCGCTGGCCGGAGAGCCGTTCACGATCGAACCCGGCTTGGCTGCATGCCATTTCTCCATGCCGGCCAGGCCGCCCTCCTCGGCCGGAGCGAAACCGCGCCCCTTGACCGTGTGGACGTGGACCACCACGGGGCGGTCGGCGGCCAGGGCCTCGGCCAGAGCGCGCCTCAGCGCCGCCACGTCATGACCGTCGATTACTCCCATGTAGGCGAGATCCAGTTCCTCGAAAAGCAGCCCGGGGGCCCAGTAGGCCTTGATTGCCGACTTCAGTTCCGGGCCGAGCCGCTCGATCCGTTTGCCCAGACCGAGCGGCAGTCTGGTCAGTCGCTCCTCGACTCCCTCCCGGGCGTGATGGAAACCGGGTTTGAGTCGGGCCCGCTGGAAGTAGCTCGACAGCGCTCCCACATTCGGAGAGATCGACATGCCGTTGTCGTTCAGCAGGATCACCATCGGAGTCTGGAGTCCGCCGGCCGCATGCATCGCCTCGTAAGCGACGCCACCGGTGAGCGAGCCGTCACCGATCACCGCGACGACCTTGCCGTCCTCGCCCTGGCCACTCCGCATCGCCTCCTTCAGACCGAGGCCGTAGGAGATCGAGGTCGAGGCATGGCCGGCCCCCATGATGTCGTGCTCGGACTCCTCGATCGAACAGAAAGGGGTGAGCCCGCCGTACTGCCGGATCGTGTCGAGCCGGTCACGGCGCCCGGTCAGGACCTTGTGCGGATAGGCCTGGTGGCCTACATCCCAGAGGATCTTGTCCCGCGGCGAGTCGAGCAGGCTGTGGAGTGCCACCGCGATCTCGCAGGTACCGAGATTGGCCCCGAAGTGACCGCCGATCTGGCCGATCACATCGATGATGTGACTCCGGACCTCGGCGGCCACCCGCTGAAGCTGCTCATCGTCCAGACCGTGGAGATCCTGCGGTGAGTCGATCTGCGGCAGCAGCGGCATTTCGGGTTTCGGTGGCTGGCTCAAGTCTCTCTCTTGTAAATGTAGTCGGCGACGCTCTTCAGGTCATCGGTGCGGCCCTCGGCACCGGCGAGCGCCGCCAGTGCCTGGCCGTGTGACCGGGCTGCGAGTTCGCGGGCCCGGTCGAGTCCGTAGAGACTGACGTAGGTGAGCTTGCCGAGCCGTTCGTCGCTGCCGTGACTCTTGCCGAGTTCCTCGTCGCTACCGGTCACGTCGAGGATGTCGTCGACGATCTGGAACAGCAGTCCGAGTTCGGTCGCAAAGCGGATATAGGGCTCTCGGGCAGGCGGCGGCAGTCCCTCGAGGGCGAGGGCGATCTCGACCGAGGCCCGGATCAGCCGACCGGTCTTCAGAGAGTGGAGGTGCCGGAGACCCTCCGGACTCAGGTTCCCGGCGGTCACGTCCACATACTGGCCGCCGACCATTCCCTCCACCCCGGTCGCCTCACACAGGAGCTGGACCGCCTCCAGGACCCGGTCGGCCGGAGCTTCGGTCGAGGCGAGGAAGCGGATCGCCTCGGCGAACAGCCCGTCGCCGGCGAGTATCGCCACAGCCTCCCCGTAGCGAACGTGGGAGGTCGGGATGCCCCGGCGGAGCTCATCGTTATCCATCGCCGGAAGGTCGTCATGGACCAGCGAGTAGGTGTGGACCATCTCGAGGGTCGCGGCCGGCACCAGGAAATCGGCAGGCTCCCGGCCAAGCGCTCTGGATGTGGCCAGGCAGAGCACCGGTCGGATCCGCTTGCCCCCGGCCAGAAGTGAGTACCGCATGGCCTCGTCGAGGCCCTCGGTCCGGGCACCGTCCGGACCGGGTGCGGCACTGAACCGGACCGATTCCAGGTACCGGTCGATCAGTTCTCTCAGGTCCTCGGGATAGCTCACGATCGGACTCAGTCCCGGTTCAACTGTTCGGCCGCGTCAGCCGCCTTCTTCGAGGCTTCCTCGATCAGGGCAGCCGCTTCGGCGGCGAGCTCGGCGGCTTCGCCGTCTCCGGTCTGCCCGTCACGCAGCAGCGCGGTGATCTGCTCCAGCCTCAGCCGGATCCGGTCAAACCGGTTGGCGACGCTGTCCGGCCCGTCACTCACCGCTCGCCGCCCTGCTTCGTTCCAGTTCGGCCGCTTCCCGTTCCTCGGCCGCTTCGCGCTCGATCTGCGCCGTTCTGGCTGCGATCGCGTCGGCGTCAGCGCCCATCGCCCGGGCCACCGAACCGAGGATGCCATTCACAAAACCGGGCGCATCGGCCCCGCAGAACCGCTTGGCGCACTCGACCGCTTCGTCGATCGCCACCTCGAACGGCACGTCGTCCCGGAAGTTCATCTCGAACAGGGCGACCCGCATGATGTTCTTTTCAAGTGGCGCGATCCGGTTCAGCGTCCAGCCCCGGGCGTATTCGGAGATCACTTCGTCCAGTTCCGCCCGATGCTCCTCGACCCCCAGAGCCAGCTCCCTGGTGAAGGTCCCGGAGTCGGCCAGCAGGACGTCGAGCGACCGGTCGGTGACTTCCTGCTGGTAGCAGGCAAAGACGGCATCACGCCGCTGGGAGGAACGTCGCATCGAGGGAAGGATATTAGCCCGGCAAAACCCCGGCGGTGGGGCCCTCAGGTGTCTATATGGACACCTGCGGGCCCCACCCGCAGATTCCTCTCACGGTGGGGCCGATCAGTATCACCACGGATACCTGTGGGCCCCACCCTCAGATGGAGGGGGGCTCTCTGTTTCAGCGGCTGAGGTCCACCCCGGGCTCGAGGCGCTCGACGAAGGCGACGATCAGCCTCACCGTGTTCTCGACGTCCTCGAGATCCACCATCTCGACCGGCGAGTGCATGTAGCGCAGCGGGATCGAGACCAGACCCGCCGGGATCCCGTTGCGGGAGATCTGAAGCGAGTCAGCATCGGTGTGGGTGGCGTTGCCGCTGGCCCCGATCGAGTACGGGATCTCCTCGGCTTCAGCGGTTTCACGCAGGAGCTCATAGACCTTCGGCGAGAGGGTCGAACCGCGACCGATCACCGGGCCGGAACCGAACGGATGGGAGCCAACCTCCTTCTCTTCAACGCCGGGCGCATCGGTGGCGTGGGTCACGTCCACCGCCACCGCCAGATCGGGCCGGACCGTGAACGCGGCGGTGCGGGACCCGAACAGCCCGATCTCCTCCTGGACCGCGGCCACCGCGGCAAACCGGCCCTTCAACCGGGCGTTCTCGTGGCATCGCCGCAGCGCCTCCAAGGCAACGTAGGAGCCGAGCCGGTTGTCCATCGAACGGGAGACCAGCCGGCTCCCGGCGACCGGCAGCGGTTCGCAATCGATGACCACCGGGTCCCCGACCGAAACCAGCTTCCCGGCGTCGTCTCGATCTTTCGCCCCGATGTCGAGGTGCATCTCCTTCAGCTTCACCACCTTCTTGCGCTGCTCCGGTTCCAGCAGATGGATCGGCTTGCGCCCGGCCACTCCCGGGACCGGCCCGTCGTTGCCGGTGACGGTGACCCGCTGACCAACCAGGATCTGGGGGTCCCACCCGCCGATCGGTTCGAAGTAGAGGAAGCCGTTCTCATCGATATGGGTAACCACCAGACCGATCTCGTCGATGTGTCCGACCACCGCAACCAGTGGACCCGTCCCTTCGTCCCCGATCGTGGCCACGCTGGAACCGAGCCCGTCGGTGGTGATCCCGGCGAAATCGGCCGCCGTCCGCCAGACCGAGGCAGCGGGTGCCTCGTAACCGGAGGGAGCGGGTGTGCGAAGCATCTGATCCAGCAAAGGAGGAGTGACCATGAACCCCAATATAGGCCGCGCCCGCTCCCGCCGAACGGAGACTCACTCAGCATGGCGATGCACCGGTACCTGCCCGGCCCCGTTGCGGCGGTAGTCTGCTGGCTCCATGATTTCCACCAGCAACTTCAAGAACGGCATGCACGTCGAGATCGACGGGAACGTCTTCCGGATCATCGAGTTCCAGCACGTGAAACCCGGGAAGGGCGGAGCCTTCGTGCGGACCAAGCTCCGCAAGATCGATGACGGGTCGGTTCAGGACAAGACCTTCCGGGCCGGCGAGAAGTTCCGGCCGGTCCACACCGAGTCCCGCAAGATGCAGTACCTGTACGAGTCCGGTGACGCGGTCGTTTTCATGGACAGCCGCTCCTATGAACAGATCGAGCTGCCCGGCGACCTGGTTGCCGACGCGATGAAGTGGGTGCTCCCCAACGACGAGGTCGACGTGCTGTTTGTGGACGAGAAGCCGAGTGACGTCCAGGCAGCCGGCGCGGTCGACATGAAGGTCGTGAAGACCGAACCGGGCCTCAAGGGCGACACCGCCTCAGGTGGCGGGGCCAAGCCGGCCACCCTCGAGTCCGGCGTGGAGGTACAGGTTCCGCTCTTCATCGAGGAAGGCGAGACCATCCGGGTCGATACCCGCAGCGGCGAGTACGTCTCCCGCGCCTGAACCAAGCCGGTCGGGCGGGCCCTCCGCGAGTCGTCCCGAACCCGATTCGTGAACGGATTTGTTCTCCTGATCGCCGGAACGGCAACTCCCGACGACGCAACTTTCGGGCTCCGAGCGGGCTAATATCGGTGACTCACGTCACACAGCGTCGGCCACCGGGGCCGGCGCGGACTGAAGAGGGAGTTGCGCCGCGCATGAATTCTTATTCGGGAACAGGGAAAGCGAGTCGCCTCGTCGCGATTGCGCTTTCGCTGCTCATGGCCTTCACCGTGATGGCACTCGCCACCGGCCAGGCCGACGCCAGGAAGAAGTCGAAGAAGACCAGGGTCACGCTGAAGGTCACGACCAAGAACCAGAAGCAGCTGATCAACCAGGGCAGGCTGACGGTCCGGGTCAAGGCTTCCGGCAAGACCAAGGTCAGGCTGAGCGCGACCGGCTTCAAGGGCCGCTCGGTGAGCTTCGGCAGGAAGGGTGTCAAGACCGTCAAGCTGGCCTGGACCGAGTCCGGCCGCTTCGAGCTGCGCAAGTGCAAGGCCCAGATCGTCAGGGTCACCGGCAAGTACAAGGGCAAGAGGACGAGCACGAAGAAGCGACTGGCCAAGGGCTCGAACTGCGCCAAGACCCAGACGGTGAATCTCGGTACCAGCCCCGCAACCTGTGACTTCCTCGACACCACGGTCTGCCTGCAGCCGTTCCCGAACGACTACTACACCAAGAAGGACCGGTCGACCCCGACCGGACTGCGGCTCAACCTGGCCAAGGACTCGACCCCGATCAACACCGGGGCGTTCCCGGCCAACAAGCGCCGGAACATCGACGTGACCGACATCAACCGGGCCGATGGTTTCAGCCCCGGGAGCCAGATCACCCTGAAGGTGCCCGGGCTCGATACCCCGGCCGCAGTGCAGAACTCCGGTCTGGTCGGGCTCGCCGACATCGAGACCTGGAAGGCTGCGAACCAGCCGGTGATCCTGATCGACGCCAAGACCGGCAAGCGCCAGATGATCTGGGCCGAGATCGACGCCAACCCGACCTCGGTCGATCCGGTGCTGCCGTCGCCTCCCGGTGCCCCGGGCGGTATCAACCAGAACCCGACCAACACCGGTCCGGTCAACCTGCTGGTACGGCCCGGCAAGAACCTCGAGTTCGGCCACCGTTACATCATCGCCTTCCGCAACCTGAAGGATGCGGACAACAAGGCGATCCAGTCGCCGCTCGGGTTCCGGGTCTACCGGGACGAGTTGCCGACCAACCAGAGCGTGGTCGAGAAGCGCCGCAGCCACATGAACTCGGTGATCAAGACCCTGACCTCGAAGGCCGGCGTGAAGCGTTCCAGCCTCTACATGGCCTGGGACTTCACGGTTGCCTCCCAGAAGAGCGTCACCGGCCGGATGACCACGATCCGTGACGACGCCTTCAAGCGTCTCGGGGACACCAATCTGGCCAACCGCAAGATCGAGGGCAACGCCCCGCAGATCGAGGTGCTGGCCTGGTGCGACAAGTCAAATCCGGGTGCCAACACCCCGACCAACGGGGATGCGACCTGCGGCAACAACTACCCGGGTATTCAGGCATACAACCCGAGCCAGCCGGCCAGTTCGCCGACCCCGGGTACGGAGGAACAGCGGACCGTCGTGGGTCTGATCAAGAACGTTCCCTGCTACCTGGATCAGGACGGCTGCCCGGCCAACTCGGTCAAGCCGGCCCAGTTCGAGTTCGACTCGAGCAACAAGCTGAAGTGGAACACCGCCTACAAGACGAACGTTCCCTTCCGCTGCCGGATCCCGATGTCCACGGTTGACAGCGGGGCCGTCATCCCCGGCGGAACCGGCACCTACGGTCACGGGCTGCTCGGGACGCTGAACCAGATCAACGCCACCCGGTCGGTTTCCAACCTGAACAACTCGACGTGGTGCGCGGCGAACTGGGACGGCTTCTCCGACCTGGATCTCGGCATCGTGCTGAAGGCACTCGGCGACATGTCGTACTTCAGTTCAATCACCGACCGCATGCAGCAGGGGATGGTCAACTTCCTGATGCTGCAGCGGGCGCTGGCCCACCCGCAGGGAATGGCCCAGCAGCCGGCGTTCATCATGGATCACAACGACACCACCCCGATCACTCCCGGCCCGGCGATCGACACCAGCAAGGGAATGGACACCCGCGGGATGTACTACGGGATCAGCCAGGGCGCGATCATGGGCGGGGCGCTGACCGCGCTCAACCCGGATGTTGATCGCGGTGCGCTCGGCGTGGCCGGCATGAACTACTCGACCCTGCTCCGCCGTTCGGTGGACTCGGACGAGTACTTCCAGGCCCCGGGTTACGGCCTCTACGCCAACTACCCGGACCTTTCCTCGCGTCCGCTGCTGCTGTCTCTGATGCAGCTGCTGTGGGACCGCGGCGAAGGTAACGGCTACGCCCACAACATGACCGACAATCCGCTCGAGAACACCAACCCGCACGAGGTTCTGCTTCAGCTGGCGCTTGGCGACCATCAGGTCACCAACTTCGCTGCCGAAGTCGAGGCCCGGACGATCGGTGCCCAGCGGTACGCTCCGACCCTGAGGCCCGAGCGGACCTGGGATCTGGACTACGAGGCCCTGCCTCCGACGACCAGCTTCCCGGCCGGTCCGGACGAGAGCTTCATGGTCTACTACGACGGTGGCCCGACCGGCTTCAACGGCACCCTCGACCCCGGCACGGCAGTGCCGCCGCTCGAGAACGTGCCGCCGCGGCCGGAATGGGGCTTCGGCGAGGATCCGCACGGATTCCCGCGCAAGGCCCTCGACGCCAATCTCCACATCAAGTCGTTCTATGAGGACGGAACGATTGACAGCTGCGAGACGACGTCACCGTCGCCAAGCGACGCCTACTGCTACGCCAACGGCTGGGACGGAGTTACCGGCCTGTAAGCAGAGCAGCAAGAGTCAACGAGGACGGGGCCCTGCGGGGCCCCGTTTTCGTTGCACCGTCCGGGTGGGTCGGATTTTCCGTGCTGGCGCAGGAAATCCGACCCGCCTGCCGTGGCCTCGCTTCCCCAGGGGTGGGGCATGCAATGAAAAGACCGGCCCCCTCAGGCCGGTCTTTTCGTCTGCACCTCTCTCCTCAAAAACTCCCTCGCCATATTGCTCTGGAGTTCCCTCCCCACTCGTGACAGAAGCAACGTCGTCTGTGTGACGGGTATCACACTATAGAGGATCGTCACGATTGATGCGTTCTCCTAAAAGAGAACTAAATGAAGAGCAACTCTTTCGTGACCGAAGACAGGTTCCGTTCGACGCCGCCCTCCCCGACGACCGCCAGGTCTTCAATCCGGACCCCGGTCGCACCCGAGACGTAGATGCCCGGCTCGACAGTCACGACCTCCCCCGCAATCAGCTCGTCCTTGCTGCTCGGCCCAAGCCTGGGAGCCTCGTGGATCTCGAGCCCGACGCCGTGGCCGAGCCCGTGTCCGAAGTTCTGCCCGTAGCCGGCCTCCCGGATCACGGCCCGGGCAACTTCATCGACCGCCGCCCCGTCGGCTCCCGCCTTCACCGCAGCGAGCCCTGCTTCGTTCGCCCGCAGGGTCACGTCGTAGATTTCGCGTGAGAGCGAATCGAGATCGCCCTCGTTGCCGGTGGCGAAGGTGCGGGTGCAATCCGAGCAGTAGCCGTCGAGCTTCACCCCCATGTCGACCGTAACCAGCTCCCCCGGTCCGATCTCGCGGGGCCCCGGCTCGGCGTGAGGCGAGGCGCCGTTCGGACCGGAAGCGACGATCGGCGGGAACGAAGGCTCCGCGCCCTGTTCCCGCATCCAGCCCGTGAGCCAGTTGTCGACCTGGACCTCGGTCTGGCCGGATAGCCCTCTCTCGATGAGAAGTTCGTAGAGACGGTCGGTCATCGCGGCAGCCGCCGCGATCAGTTCGATCTCGTCAGGATCCTTGACCCTCCTGAGCCGCTCGACCTGCCCTCCGGCTTCGAGGAGTTCCGCACTGCCCGCGGCCTGCTTCAACTGGTTGGAAGTACGAACCGTCACCTGATCGTCTTCGAATCCGGTCCGGCCTTCGAGACGACGGGCCAGCCCCTCCAGCCACAGCCCGGAGATGATCTCCGTCTCCCAGCCCTGAATCGCCGCCGCCCTCTCCGCGTACCGGAAGTCGGTCAGGAAGACGCGGCGTTCATTCGAGACGAGGCAGGCCCCGTTGGTCCCGGTGAAACCGGTCAGGTACTCGACGTTGACCAGATTGGTGACGAGATAGGCGTCCAGGGGAGAAGCATCCGGCCCCGCGGTCGCGAGCGCTGCGACCAGCCGGTCGACTCTGGAGCCATCGGCCCCGTTCATACCCCGAGTCGCCCCGCGAGGAGTTCCAGCGCCTCGCGGTACCCGTCTACTCCCTTGCCGCAGATCTTTGCCTCAACCAGGCCCTCGAACACGGAAACCTTGCGCCAGTCTTCACGATTCTCGACGTCGGAGAGATGAACCTCCACGGTGGGCACCGGATCGACCGCGAGGGCATCCCCGATCGCCCGGCTGTAGTGGCTCCAGGCGCCGGCGTTGACGATCGCTCCGTCAGCGGTCTCGGACACGCGATGCAGGTACCCGCAGAAATCCGCTTCTGAATTGGACTGGAAGAAGATCGGCTCGAGGCCGAACTCGCCGGCCCAGCCGCCGATCCTGTATTCGAGCTCGGCGAGACTGAGGCCGCCATAGAGGTCAGGGTCGCGCTTTTCCAGCACGTCGAAGTTGACGCCGTGGAGGACGGCCACCCGGTTGGTCGCGGCGCTCACGGGAGCAGCTCCTCGACCGAGGCGAGAATCGCCGCGTCTTCGACGGGCCGGTCGATCATTGGTTTGCCCGGTTCGTTCAAGAGCACGAAGCCTACCCCGCGGGAGGTTTTCTTCTTGTCGAACTGGACGGCTTCCACCACCGAGCCCGGGTCGATCGACGGATCCAGTTCGACCGGGAGACCGTGGCGGAGGTTCCATTCGCGAACCTGCTCCCGAAGGGATTCCGCCCCGGAAAGGCGAAGAGCCGCCAGCAGCCCGAGGGCGATCGCCTCGCCGTGACGGTATCTCTCGTAGGAGGTGACCGACTCGATCGCGTGACCCACGGTGTGGCCCAGGTTGAGCTGGGCCCGCAGCCCGGTGTCACGCTCGTCGGCCGCCACGACCGCGCATTTATAGCGGGCGCAGGCGAA